>CALXVB010000009.1 GCA_944391855.1 uncultured Clostridia bacterium
CAACTGTGATAACTAATTTTGAAGATATTAATACTTCTAAAAATAGTTCTACCGTTACGAAAAGTAACATCGGTACATAAAGATGTAAGTGAACGATTGCAAAAAATAAGCCCTTATTTGGCTTCAGAAGTAAGAAGTGTTTTAGATGAAAATAAAGCTGAAAGGCACATTAGAGGAGGAATGGCAACTAAGATGAAATACAAGCATGAATAACTGGAACAAGGGGACACACAATTCGTTTCAAAAGTGAAACGAATTGTGTGTCCCCTTTGTTCCAAAATCCTATATTCCCATTATGTTATATCCATTATCTGCATATATTACTTGACCAGTAATTGCTGAAGACATTTTGCTAAATAAAAATGATACTACGTCTCCTACTTCTTCTGTTGTAACATTTCTTCTTAGTGGTGCTTTTTCCTCCACTACGTCTAATATACTTCCAAAATCTTTAATTCCTTTTGCTGAAAGTGTTTTTATTGGTCCTGCTGACACAGCATTTACTCTAATATTTTTCTTTCCTAGGTTATCTGCTAAATATCTAACACTTGTTTCTAGAGCTGCTTTAGCAACACCCATTACATTATATCCTGGAAGTACTTTTGTAGAACCATAATATGTTAATGAAACTAAACTTGCACCTTCATTTAGCATATCCAATTCGTCAGCTATTCTAGCTACTGCTACAAAAGAATATGCACTTACGTCATTTGCATGAGAAAATCCTTCTCTACTTGTTGTTATGAAGTCATTTCTTAAGTCCTCTGTATTAGCATGTGCTATACTATGTAATATTCCATCTAACTTTCCGTTTTCAGCTTTTATTTTCTCAAAACATTCTTTTATTGAATCATCACTTGAAGCATCACATGTATATGCTTTTGCATTTGGTATTTCTGATATTAATTCCTCTATTTTTTCTCTATTTTCCTCTCCCATGAAGGTAAATAGCACAGTTGCGCCATTATCAGCAGCTGATCTTGCAGCCCCCCATGCTATACTCCATTTATTTCTAATTCCCATAATTAATATTTTTTTATTTTCTAATAACATTTTCTTTCCTCCTTATTTTTTATATTTACAAAAGGGGACGGGCTCATTTTGTAAATTGCGTTTTGCAAAAATACTCCGTCCCTTTTTGTAAATTACATATTTCTAAATTTTTCATATCTGTTTTCTATTAATTCATCTCTTTCTAATTTTTGCAAGTCTTTTGTAATAGCTACTATTCTCTTTTTCATGATTTCTGACATTTTTTCTATATCTGTTTTTGCGTTTCCATTAGGTTCTTTTAGCACTTCGTCTATAACACCTAATTTAAGTAAGTCTTTTGCTGTAAGCTTCATCTTTTCTGCTGCTTCTTCAGCTCTAGAACTATCTTTCCATAAAATACTTGCATACCCCTCTGGTGAAAGTATTGAGTATACTGCGTTTTCAAGCATTAAAATTTTATCTCCTACACCTATCGCTAAGGCACCTCCACTTGAACCTTCTCCTATTACTATTGCTATTATTGGTACTCTTAAATCAGACATTTCCATCAAGTTTCTAGCTATAGCTTCTCCTTGTCCTCTTTCTTCAGCACCTAGTCCTGGATATGCCCCTTTTGTATCTATAAAGGTTACAATAGGCCTTCCGAAATTTTTCTGCTTGTTTCATGAATCTTAATGCTTTTCTATATGCTTCAGGATTTGGCATGCCAAAGTTTCTTTCTATATTTTCTTTGGTATTTCTTCCTTTTTGCTCACCTATTATTGTATAGTTTTGTTTGCCAATATTTCCAAGTCCACATACAATAGATTTATCATCTTTAAAATATCTATCTCCATGAAGCTCAATAAATTCATCAAATATATTTTCTATATAATCAATAGCAGTTGGTCTATCTGCTTCTCTTGCGATTTTAACTCTATCCCATGCTGTAATTTTATTTGCCATCTTTATTACCTCCTTTATGAAGTAATATTAATTTGTATAAAGTTTCTTTCATATCTTTCCTATTTACTATTTTATCTACAAATCCATGTTCTAATAAAAACTCTGCTGTTTGAAATCCTTCTGGTAAATCTTGCCCAATAGTCTGTTTTATAACTCTTTGGCCTGCAAATCCTATCATTGCCTTAGGTTCTGCTAAGATTATATCTCCTAAACTTGCAAAACTTGCTGTAACACCACCATAAGTTGGATCTGTAAGAACTGAAATATATAGATTTCCTGCTTTATTTAACTTTTTAACAGCCGCAGAAGTTTTCGCCATCTGCATCAAAGATACAATTCCTTCCTGCATTCTAGCACCACCAGAAGCACAAAATATGATAATAGGTAGATTTAATTCTATTGCTTTTTCTATAGAATAAGTAATTTTTTCTCCAACTACTTTCCCCATACTTCCCATCATGAAGTTACTGTCCATAACACATAGTACAACTTTTTCCGAATTAATTTTACCAATTCCACATTTCACAGCCTCATCTAAGCCCGTCTTTTCTCTTAAAGCTTCCAGCTTCTTTATATAATCATCCATTTCTAATGGATTATCTGTATCTAGTTGTAAATCAAACTCTTTAAATGTACCTTCATCTATTATGTGCTCAACTCTTCTTCTACTAGATAATCTAAAGTGATTTCCACAATTTGGACACACACTGTAGTTTTTATGTAAATCCTCTTTATATAGTATTTCCTTACATTTGCTACACTTAACCCATTTACCTACAGGTATATCACTTCGATGCTCTTCTTTTTCTTCTTTATCATTTTCATTATTATTATCATATTCAATTCTCTTCTTTATCTTATCAATAACCATTTGTTATCCTCCCATGAATTATATCAAACAAAATCTATCCAAACCTGTCCCTAAAGGTGACAAAAGTGGCAGTTTAGTGACAGGCACTAAAGTGACATTCTATAAATGACGTGTCGTAATTGTTGTTTACGAAGTTTTCATTTGATAATATTCTAAATAAGAAGTCTATGTTTGTGTCTATTCCTTCTATGACACATTCTTCTAGAGCTCTTTTCATTTTTGCTATTGCTGCATTTCTGTTTTCTGCATGTACTATTATTTTTGCTATCATTGAGTCATATACTGGTGGTATTGTATAACCTGTATATACTGCTGTGTCTACTCTTACCCCATTTCCTCCTGGCAAGTTTAGTTCTATAATCTTTCCTGGACATGGTCTAAAGTTTTTGTCTGGGTTTTCTGCGTTTATTCTGCACTCAATAGCATGACCTCTTTGAACTATATCTTTTTGTGAAAAGCTTAAAGGCTCTCCTGATGCTATTTTTATTTGCTCTTTTACTATGTCTATTCCAGTTACCATTTCTGTTACTGGGTGTTCTACTTGGATTCTAGTATTCATCTCCATGAAATAAAAGTTTTTGTCTTTGTCTACTAAAAATTCAATAGTTCCTGCATTTGTATAACCGGATGCTCTTACTGCTCTTATTGCTGCTTTTCCCATTTTTGCTCTTAGTTCTTCTGTAAGTATCATTGATGGGCTTTCTTCTAATACTTTTTGATTTCTTCTTTGTACAGAACAGTCTCTTTCTCCTAAATGTACTACATTTCCTTGTTCGTCTGATAACACTTGCATCTCAACATGTCTAGGGTTTACTATGAATTTTTCTATGTATATAGAATCATCATTAAATGATACTTTTGCTTCTTGCTTTACTAGGTTAAAAGCATTCTCCATTTCTGATTCAAACTCTACTTTTCTTATACCTTTTCCTCCACCGCCAGCAGATGCTTTAAGTAAAACTGGATACCCTATTTCTTTTGCACATTTTAGAGCATCTTTTACATTTTCAACGCATCCTTCTGAACCTGGTACTACCGGTACTTTTGCATTTTTCATTAATTCTTTACTATTTGATTTGTTTCCCATCATATCAATAACTCTGTATGATGGTCCTATAAATTTTAAATTACTTTCTTCGCACATTTTTGCAAAACTTGCATTTTCAGACAAAAATCCAAATCCTGGATGCACGCTGTCACAATTTGTTCTACAAGCTGCTTCTAATATATTTTGTATGTTTAAGTAGCTTTTGCTTGATGGTGCTGGCCCCACACATACAGCTTCGTCTGCAAGTTTTGTGTGAAGTGCTTCTTTGTCTGCTTCTGAATATATTGCTACTGTTTTTATATTCATTTCTTTACATGCTCTTATAATTCTTACAGCAATTTCTCCTCTGTTTGCAATTAAAACTTTTTTTAACATTTGCTATCTCCTTGTATTTTTAAATTATTTGTGATACAATATTACTCATTAACACTGAAAGGAGTGTTTTCATGGAAAATGTTGCTATGTTTTTCTACTCGTCCGGTCAGGATGACGAACGGAATAGAGGTACAAAACCTCTATTCACAGTGTCCAACGGTCTCTCTGCTTTTTATCGCCTCGGCGTATTAAGTGAGAGATACAGGAACTGTCCAACTCGTATTCGGCTCATTGTTGAGCTCTGTAGGGAATTTTCTCTTTGCGAACACAACGATTTGCCCAACTTCTTGGTCATTTCCCTTAAGGGTCACTACAGCCATCGCCTGCTTAAACAAACCATGGAAGAAATAGGATATCATATTCCCGTAAAACCCAATTGTTTGAGTTTCCATGCTTGGCGCGTACACTAAAGTAAACAAACTCGTTCAACATTTCGGCTTGGAGACAATATTTGTCTCCAAGCTCTTTGTATTTTTAAACTATTGCAAAGGTAAGTTCACCTTTAGCTGCAACTTTTCCGTCCACTGTTGCTATTGCTTCTCCAACTCCTACTGGTCCTTTTTGTTTTATAATTTTTACTTCTAGTTTTAGTACATCTCCTGGTACTACTTGTTTTTTAAAACGAAGTTTGTCTATCCCACCAAATAGAGCATTTTTTCCTTTATTTTCTTCCATTGATAGTATTGCCACAGCACCTGTTTGTGCTAAAGCTTCTACAATTAAAACTCCTGGCATAATTGGGTTTCCAGGAAAATGACCTTGAAAATGTGGCTCATTTATACATACATTTTTGTATGCTACAGCACTTTCACCTGGCACATATTCTTCCACTCTATCTATCATTAAAAATGGTGGTCTTTGTGGAATTATTTTCATTATTTCATTTATATCTAACATGGTTCTCTTCCTTTCTTTATCTTTCAAAGAATCTTCGTTTTTCTAAAGTCAAAAAGAAACAAGTATTGCTAGGCAAAATTTGGTAATACCTAAAGCATTTATTTCTCTTTTTTCATTCGTTTTATTTAATTTTGAATAATGGTTTACCATAGTCTACCATTTCTCCATCTTTTACACATACTTCAGCTATTTCTCCATCAAATTCAGATTCTATCTCGTTCATTAATTTCATAGCTTCTACAATGCAAAGTATATCTCCTTTTTTTATTTTGCTGCCTACTTCTACATAAGGCTTAGCATCTGGAGAAGATTTTGAGTAAAAAGTACCAACCATTGGAGATTTTACTACTTTATATTCTTCTGAAGATTCCTTTTTATTCTCTATTACTTTTTCTTTGCTTTCTTCTACATTTTTTTCTGGTACAGTAATGTATTGAATTTCTTGTTTTGCTGGAAGCATAGTAGTAGTCTTATCTTTCTTCATACTTATTTTAATTCCATCTGGAAATTCTATGTTAAGTTCATCTATTTTTGAATTTCCCATATCATCAATTAATTTCTTTATATCCTCGTAATTCATTTTTTACTCCTCTATTTATTCATATTTTTTAAATAATATAGTTGCATTATGTCCGCCAAATCCTAATGAATTTGACATTGCATATTTAACCTCTACTTTTCTTCCTTCGTTTGGAACAACGTCTAAGTCACATTCTTCATCTGGCACTTTATAATTTATTGTAGCTGGTACAAATCCTTCTTCAACTGATTTTGCACACACAACAGCTTCTACTCCCCCTGCTGCACCTAATAAATGTCCTGTATGACCTTTTGTCGAACTTACCATTACTTTGCTACTTGCCTCTCCTAATGCTGTTTTTATAGCCTCTGTTTCGCAAGAATCATTTAAATGTGTTGAGGTTCCATGTGCATTTATGTATGTAATTTCTTCTGGCTTTACATTTGCTTCTTCCATAGCTATTTTCATAGCTCTTGCACCGCCTTCTCCTCCTGGCGCTGGTGAAGTTATATGATATGCATCAGAAGTTGCACCATATCCAACTACTTCTGCATATATTTTTGCATTTCTTGATTTTGCATGTTCTAATTCCTCTAGTATTACTATTCCTGCACCTTCTCCCATTACAAATCCGCTTCTTTCTTTATCAAATGGAATACTTGCTCTATTTTTGTCTGTTGCTTGTGATAGTGCTTTTATATTAGTAAATCCAGCTATTCCTATAGGTGTTATAGCTGCTTCTGTACCACCTGATATAACTATGTCCTGATATCCATTTTTTATCATTCTAAAACTTTCACCTATACAATGTGTTCCTGATGCACAAGCAGTTACCATTGAAATTGATTCACCTTTTGCACCTAATTCTATTGCAACATTTCCTGCTGCCATATTAGCTATATTCATTGGTATAAACATCGGACTTACTCTGTCTGGTCCTTTTTCGTGAATGTTTGCCATTTCCTTTTCCATTGTTTCTAGTCCACCAATTCCTGAGCCTATTATTACTCCAACTCTTTCCATGTTTTCTTTTTCTTTATCTAATTTGCTATCTTCCCATGCTTCTTTTGCTGCAATTATTGCAAATTGAGAAAAAGTATCTAATCTTTTTGCTGCTTTTCTGTCAAAATATTCTTCTGGATTATATCCTTTTACTTCTGCTGCTAATTTAACTTTAAAATTAGTAGTATCAAAATGTGTTATCTCATCAATTCCACATTTTCCTGCCTTTATTCCTTCCCAAAATTCTTTTGCATTATTTCCTATTGGAGTTATTGCCCCAAGTCCTGTTATAACTACTCTTCTTTCCATCTCTAAATTCCTTTCAAAATTTATAAATTTACTAACTTATAATAAATTTTTCTTTTGTGTTTTTCTAAATTTTAACAACGCCAAAAGTAATTATCTTTCGAGTTTTGCCTACATTACCATTCCGCCATCAATATTAATAACTTGGCCTGTTATATAGGAACTATCTTCTGATGCTAAAAATTTTACAACTTTTGCAACTTCTTTTGGAGTTCCCATTCTTCTTAATGGGATTTGTGCATTTATTCCTTCTTTTACTACTTCAGATAATACTTTTGTCATATCTGTATCTATAAATCCAGGTGCTATAGCGTTTACTAAAATATTTCTACTTGCTACTTCTTTTGCTAGGCTTTTTGTAAATCCTATTACACCTGCTTTAGATGCTGAATAATTAGTTTGGCCTGCATTTCCTGCAACACCTACTACTGATGAAACATTTATAATTCTTCCTGCTTTTTGTTTTATCATATATGGAATTACATTTCTTGTTACATTAAATGTTCCTACTAAATTTATGTCTATTACTGCTTCAAAATCTTCTTTTTTCATTCTCATTATTAATCCATCTTTTGTAATACCCGCATTATTTACTAATACGTCTATTTTTCCAAACTTTTCTATAGTTTCTTTAACCATAGATTCACATTGTTCAAAATTTGCAACGTCTGCCCCAACAAATTCGCATCTTACGCCCTTTGCTTCTATCTCTTTTTTTAAGTCTTCCATTCCATCTTGCATACTTCTATAATTTACTGCTATATCAAATCCATTTTGTGCAAGTTCTAAGGCTATTTCCTTTCCAATTCCTCTTGTTGCACCTGTTATTAACGCTACTCTTCTTTCGCTCATTTTTTATTCATCCTTTCTATTTTTATTTTAAAGCTTGTAATGTGTTTTCCAATGTTTCTACATTTTCAATATTAAATACATTTACTTCTTTTTCTAATTTTTTACATACTTTTTTTACAAAACCTGATAATGTTTTGCCTGGTCCTATTTCTATAAATGTATCTACACCCATTTCTAACATTTTTTCAATAGATTTTCCAAACTTTACTGGATTCACAACATGATTTGATAATATTTCTACCATATTATCTTCTTTCTTATATTCTTCTCCATTTAAGTTCTTTATAATTGGTATGTTAAAGTCTTTAAAATCAATTTTTTCTAATTCTTTTTTTAGTTCTATTGATGCTGCTTGTAATTTTTCTGTATGAAATGGTCCACTAGTTTTTAATTCTATTACTCTTTTTGCACCTAATTCTTTTGCATTTTCCATAGCTTTAGCTACTGCTTCTTTTTCTCCTGATACTACTACTTGCCCAGGGCAGTTATAATTTACTGCTTTTACAAAGCCGTTTGTTACATTTTTGCAAGCTTCTTCTACTTTATTATCTTCTAATCCGATTATTGCAGCCATTGCCCAATTTCCTTTAGGTGCTAAATTTTGCATTAGCTTTCCCCTAATTCTTACTATTTTTGCCCCATCTTCTAAACTAATAGCACCTGCTGCGGTTAATGCACTATATTCTCCTAAACTTAAACCTGCTGCCACAACTGGTTTTATTCCATTATTATTTAATATTTCTAATATTGCCATACTCATTGCATATATTGCTATTTGTGTATTTTCTGTTTTGTTAAGTTCTTCTTGCTTTTCTTCATATGTAAGTTTTTCAATATTTTCATTTAATACACTATCTATTATTTTATATACATTTCTTGCTTTTTCATATTTTTCATATATATCCTTTCCCATTCCAACTACTTGTGTTCCTTGTCCTGGAAAAATATATCCTATTTTCATAATGTACCTCTCTCCTTCTATATTTCTATTAAAACACTTCCTAAATTAAGTCCTCCACCATATCCTACTAATATTATTTTATCTTGTTTTTTTAGCAGATTCTTTCTTACCATTTCATTTAATGCTATTGGAATACTTGCATTAAATGTATTTCCTATATTAGTTATATTTATATACATTTGATCCTCTGTTGCCCCAATTTTTTCTCTCATGCTGTTTAAAATTCTTAAGTTTGACTGGTGTGGCACTATGTATTTTATATCAGATATACTTAAGCCTTCTTTTTCTAGTAATTTATTAATATTTTGTGCAACTCTTGCTGTTCCAAATTTATATATTTTTTTGCCGTCCATATATATTTTAGAATTTTCCTTGCTTGTTAATATATCTCCTTCTTGACCTATGCTTTCTATATTCTGCGCATATCTCCTGTTTTCTGCTTTTCCTATTAAAGTTGCACCTGCGCCATCACCTAATAAAATGGCGGTATTTATGTCATTTTTATCTATGTATTTAGATAACTTTTCTACACCAATAACTAAAGCATACTCTATTTCATTTAGTTCAATATATTTTCTAGCTATATCTATACTATTTATATATCCACTGCATCCTGCTAATATATCCACACAAATGCACTTCTCTATATTGAACTTTTTTTGTATTTCAAAAGAAATACTTGGCATTGCATCTTCATAATTTGTAGAAGCAACAATTATTAAACCTATTTTACTAAAATCCACATTATTATTCTTTTGTAAATCTTCTACTGCTTTTATTGCCAAACTTAAAGTTTGTTCATTTTCCGTCCAATATCTTTTTTTAATTCCTGCTCTTTTGTATATCCAATCTTCTTCTAAGTTAAATTTATCATTAAAATATTTATTATCAATTTCTATTTCAGGTAAATACATTCCAGTAGCCAATATTTTTATTGAATTCATTATGTATTCCTCTCTTTTTCATTTTTTCCGTGTAATATTATATCATATATCTTATTTTATTTCACTATTCCTAACCGAGTGGTCGAAAAATTCATTCGTGTTTTTGTATATTAAAATTTTTTATGAATGGAAAAAGATAGAAAATAAAGGAACAAAAGAAAGCAGTTCTATCTCTGCTTTCTCTAATTTCTTCTATATATTATTATATCCCTTTACATATTAAATCATAATTACTTACGTCTATAATTTTGGCTTTTGCAAAATCTCCTTCTTGCAAGTTTTTATCTGTATTTAAATATGCTATTCCATCTATATCTGGAACGTCCATATATGTTCTTCCTATATATGTTCTTCCATCAAAAGATTTTCCTTCTATTAAAATGTCTACTTCTTTTCCAATTTGTTTTTCTAGATTTTCTTTGGACATTCCTTGTTGCAGACTCATTATTTTATTATATCTACTTTTCTTGGTCATTGGATGAATTTGTTCTTTAATTCTAGCAGCTGGTGTACCTTCCTCTTTTGAATATGCAAAACAACCAAGTTTATCAAATCTAGCTTCTTTTAAGAAGTTATATAATTCTTCAAAATCTTCTTTTGTCTCCCCTGGAAAACCTACCATTACAGTAGTTCTAATAACTACATTTGGTATTTCTTTTCTTAAAGTTTGTATAAGATTTCTAATTGTTTTTCCGTTACTTTGTCTATTCATTCTTTTAAGTACAGTATCTGATATATGTTGAATTGGAATATCAAAATATTTACAAATTTTATCATTTTCTTTAACTAATTTTATTAAATCTTTAGTAATTGTTTCTGGATAGGCATATAGGAATCTAATCCATTTTATTCCATCTATTTTACTAATTTTTTCTAAAAGTTCTGCGAGTTTTGGCTCTCCATATATATCTATACCATATTTTGTAGTGTCTTGCGCAATCACTATTAATTCTTTGTAACCACTATCTGCTAATCTTTTCGCTTCTTTTAAAATATCTTCCATTTTTCTACTTATTTGTGGTCCTCTTATATATGGTATAGCACAATATGTGCACCTGTTACTACAACCATCTGCAATTTTTAAATAAGCATAATTTTCACCAGTTGAAATAACTCTTTCTTCAATAGCGTCAAAATCATTATATTTATTTATATCTTGAGTTTTAATTGTTTTTTTGTTATTTATATTTTTATTGCTGTCTATACTTATTTTCTCTTTTTCAATATATTCTTCGTTTTTCCTATTACTTTTAAGTAAACTTTGTATTTTTTTCCAAAGCATATTATATTCACTATATTTTATATATAAATCTACTTCAGGAATAGCTTTTTCTAATTCTTCTCTATATCTTTCTACTAAGCATCCCATAACAATTAAATATTTACATTTTTGCTTTTTATACTCTGCCATTTCAAGAATAGTGTTAATCGCTTCTTCTTTTGCAGACTCAATAAAGCCACAAGTATTTATAACTATAACTTCCGCTTCTTCTGGTAAATTTACTATTTCATATCCATTTGCTTTAAAAATCCCAATCGTTTTTTCAGTATCTACTAAATTCTTACTACAACCTAATGATACAAATCCTATTTTCATGTACTACTCCTTCTACTTTTATTAATTTCTGTCGGGTTTGGGGACAGGTCTTTTTCCGACAGGTTTGTCGGTTTTAGATCTGTCCCCAAACCCGACACCCCAATCCGACAAATCAACTAAAGTGACAATGTGTCGTTTAGTCTGTTTAATCCTTCTACTAGTTTATCATATGTTTCTCTTGATATTGATTGTGCACTTCCACTAGCCATGTACCCTGTTGCTGTTTTCTTCATGTCTATTAACTCAAATCTAGGCTTTGCACCTTCTCCATTGTCTAGCATATATATTGGTGTATAATCTACTTTGTTTAAATATACTTTGCCGTCTTTTCCACTTTTTCTAAGTTCTATGTTTAAAACTAATTCTGTTCTTGCTTCTTCTGCTGATAGTGTAGATATGTATGTTCCTATAGAGTATGCTATAAATACATTATCTCCATCTGAGTTTTGTCTTACTTCCATTGGTTGAACTACTGATGGGTGTGCACCTATTATTAAGTTTACCCCATTTTCTACTAAAAAGTCTGCTATGTTTCTTTGCTCATCTGATACTGTACTTGATATTGCATCTCCCCAATGTATCATTACACATATATATTCTGCTTCATTTTCTTTTGCATATTCTATATCAGATTTTACTTGTTCTTCGCTATACATGTTTACACAATTTAATTCTTCTTCTGACTTTGCTGACTGATTATCCATAAAACATGTATATGTTAAAAATGCAATTTTTGTATTTTTTACTTCTTTTATACATACTGCATTTGCATTTTCTATTTTATCTCCTACTACGTCAAAATCTAGCTCTTCTAAATTTTCTCTTGTTTCTTTTAGTCCATTTACGCCATTATCTAGGCTATGGTTATGTGATATTGTAACTAGGTTTACACCAGAATTTTTTACAGCTCTTGCGAATTCAATAGGCGCTATTTTATCGTTATATTCTCCTTCTAATATTCCTGTTTCCATGGTTCCCATTACAATATCTGCATCATTTATGAAGCCAGATACATTAGAAAACATTTGTGTAAAATCATATGTTTTTGTGCTTTCGTTATATGCATCTTCAAGCATCTGGTTACTACATAAAATATCTCCTACAGCGGACATTTTTATAATGCTATCTGATTCTGATATATTTTGATTTGTTTGAGATATATTTGAGCTCATTGCAGAAAATATTTCTTCTGATTGCTTTTCTAATTCTGTTTTTTGGTCCGCTAATAGTTTTTTATCTGCATATCTTTTGTACTCATTAATTCCTATACATACTATAATTATTGTTAATAATATAAATACTATAGTTAAAAAAGTCTTCATATTAAGTACGTCTTTTATTGATTTAATTCTCCTTGTATTTCTTCTGTTCCTTGGCATTTTTCCTCCATGACATAAATTATATTTTCATTAATTTTCTATCCAATATTATATGTAATTTAAGCCAATATGTCAATGTAGAATTGGAACAAGGGGACACACAAATCGTTCCAAATTCGGAACGATTTGTGTGTCCCCTTGTTCCAAAAGTTTTATTTTCTTAAGGTAGCACCATGTTTTTTGTTTAGCATTTCTACTATTTTCTCTATGCTTTCGTTTATTTCTTCATCTGTTAAAGTTCTGTCCATTTTTTCAAATGTTAGTGAATATGCTATGCTCTTTTTATTTTCCTCTATTCCTTTTCCTGTGTATACATCAAATACTTCTATTCTACTTAAAGACGAACCCCCTGCTTTTTTGATAATTGTTGCTATTTCTTCTGAAGTTATATTTTTATCTACTACTACTGCTAGGTCTTTCTTTACACTTGGGAATTTTGATATTTCTTTGTATTTCATTTTTCCTACTTTTTTATCCAATAATTTATCTAAGTCAATTTCAAATACATAGACTGGCTCTTTTTCTAGCACTGGATGAACTCTTCCTAGTAGCCCTACTATGTCATTGTTTACAGATATTAGTGCTGCTTGACCTGGGTGTACTTCGTCTGGCAACTTATCTTCTTTTATTACAAAGCTGTATCTATTTCCATATCCTAAATAGTCTAATAGCTCTTCTACTATTCCTTTTAGAATATAGAAGTCTACTTGTTTTTTATTGTCTACTCCTAAATAGAAATCTCCTGTCATTAATGCTGCTATTTTATTTGTTTCTCCATATTCTTCTTGTTTTTTGTAGAAAGCCTTTCCTATTTCAAATATTGCTACGTCTTTGTTACTTCTTGCTTTGTTGTATTCATATATTTTTAAAAGTGATGGTAAAATGCTATGTCTTAATGTGTTTCTTTCCTCTGTCATAGGGTCTAATAAACTTACAAGTTCTGTATCGTCTTTTGTAAAGTATTTTGCTTCTTTATCATTTACTAAAATATATGATAGAGTTTCATTTAATCCTAAATCTACCATTTTATTACGTATTCCTCTTGTTACCTTATCGAAGCTACCTGCTTTCATTGGCATCTCTGGAAGTTTTCCAACTATATTATCAACACCATATATACGTCCAACTTCTTCTATTAAGTCTTCTTTTATGGATATGTCTCCTCTTCTTCTTGGAACACTTACTGTAATTTTTTCTATCTTTTCTAAGTCTTTTTCTTGTTCTTTAAACTCAGATTTTTTACCGTCTATATATACTTCAAATTTAAGTCTTCTAAATACATCTAATACGTCTTTTTTGCTAATCACCATACCTAATACGTCATTTATATTTTTAAATGATATTTCTATTTCTCTGTTTTGTAAATCGGATTTATCAAATTTTGCAACTCCTTCTACTACTTCTCCATCAGCATATTCCTCTAGTAGTTTAGCTGCTCTTTCTAGTGCCATATATGTTCTATTTGGATCTAATCCCTTTTCAAATCTTGAACTTGCCTCGCTTCTTAATATTTCTTTTGAAGTTTTTCTAATTTTAACTCCATCAAATATAGCTGATTCTATAAGGACATTTTTAGTTTTATCAGTGATTTCTGTATCTAATCCTCCCATTACACCAGCAAGGCCTATTGCCCTTTCTCCATCAGATATTACAATATCTTCTTCAGATAGAGTTCTTTCTTTTCCATCTAGTGTAAATAGCTTCTCTCCTTGTTTTGCCATTCTTACTTCTATTTTACCCTTTAATGTATCTGCATCATAGAAATGAAGTGGTTGACCAGTTTCAAGCATTACATAATTGCTTATATCAACAACATTATTTATTGGTCTTATTCCAGACGCAATTAATCTATTTTTGATATATGCTGGACTATCTCCTATCTTTATATTCTTAACTTTTCTTGCTAAAAATATAGAGCAATTATCTGTATTTACTTCTACTTTAAAACTATTGTTTATATTCTCGCTATTTTCTTTATGTGATAAATCTATTTCTTTTACATTTTTATCATATATAGCACCTAATTCATAAGCCATACCAAGTATACTTAATAAATCTCCTCTATTTGCAGTTAATTCAAAATCAACTACCTCGTCATCCATCCCCATATATGCTATTGGGTCTTCTCCAATAGGTGCATCTAAAGGAAGTTCATGTATACCTGTTTTATCTACTTCATCTGCATACTTATGCTCTAATCCAAGTTCTAGCATAGAACAAAGCATACCATTTGACTCTTGTCCTCTGATAATTCCTCTCTTTATTGTTTTTTCTGGAAGCACAGCACCATCAAGTGCTACTATTACTTTTAATCCTTTACGTACATTTGGTGCACCACATACAATATTTAAAACTTCACTTCCAATATCTACTTTACATACATGTAAATGGTCTGAATCTGGATGCATCTCACATTCCTTAACTTCACCAATTACAAGTTTTGTAGCATTTAAAAGTTTACTGGCAGAGTCATATTCATTTCCAACTCTTGTCATATCTTCTGCAAGAGTCTTAATATCAACATCTATATCTACATAATCTTTAACAAAATTCTTACTTAACTTCATGCTTTCCTACCTCCTATCTATCTAGCCTATCAAACTGATTTAAAAATCTTACGTCATTTTGATATAGCAGACGTATATCTGTAATTCCATATTTAAACATAGCAAGTCTATCTAAACCTGTACCAAACGCAAATCCTGTATATTTATCTGGGTCATATCCATTCATTTTAAGTACATTTGGATGAACCATACCAGAACCTAGTACTTCTATCCAACCAGTTTGTTTGCATAAATTACAGCCTTTACCTCCACACTTAAAGCAACTTACGTCTACTTCATAAGAAGGCTCTGTAAATGGGAAATAACTTGGTCTAAAACGAAGCTCTAAATTCTCCCCAAGCATTTTTCTTACGAATACTTCCAAAGTTCCTTTTAGATCAGCTAAAGAAATATTTTTATCAATAACCAAACCTTCTACTTGGCTAAATTGATGAGAATGTGTTGCATCATCATCTCTTCTATATGTTTTTCCAGGACAAATAACTCTAATTGGAGACTTTTCTTCATTTGCCATCATTGTTCTTGCTTGAACCGCAGAAGTTTGTGTTCTTAATAAATATTCTGAAGTAATATAGAAACTGTCTTGCATATCTCTTGCTGGATGACCCTTAGGAAGATTTAATCTTTCAAAACAATACTCATCAGTTTCAAGTTCTGGACCTGTTACAACGTCATATCCCATAGAAACGAATAAATCTTCAACCTCTTCAATTATTCTATTTAATGGATGCTTACTTCCTCTTTTTACTTTTGTACTAGGTAGAGTTATATCAATAGTTTCTTCTTTTAACTTTCTTGCAAGCTCTTCTTTAGCGAACTTCTCCTCGCCTAGTTTAATGTTGCTATCAATTTCATCTCTTGCTTCATTAACTTTTCCACCAATAACTGGTCTTTCTTCAGGTGCTAAACTTCCCATACTTCTTAAAATACTAGTAAGTTCACCTTTTTTACCTAAATACTTTACTCTTACTTCATCTAGCTCTTTCGCATTTGTAGCTGCATTAACCTCACTTAAAGCTTCTTCTTTAAGCTTACTAATCTCATTAATCTTCTCTTCCATAAAAACCTCCTTGTCACATGTCGGGTTTAGGGACAGGTCTAAAACCGACAACATTGTCGGAAAAAGACCTGTCCCCAAATCCGACAAAATAAAAAAGCTAATCTCCTACAAAGATATAGGACGACTAGCTTTGAATATCGTGGTACCACCTAATTTTATTAATTATTTAAATAATATAATTAACCTCATTAATCAGCTATAACGGGCTTCCCGTTCTTCTCTACTTAAATATATTAATATATATTAATAATATTTAATATATTATGTTCAAGAAAAATCCTCAAAAGTGAAATTTCAGTTTAATAAATATTAATAGGCTTTCAGCTTATAACCTATCTCTCTTTAAATATTCTTGCTATTTAAACCTACTTTGCTTTTTCAATGGTTTTGTTTTAATTTTAGTATAATAATAATTATTATATCATAAATTATTGTAAAGTAAAGCATTTAAGAGAAATTATTTATATTTTTAATTAAAATAGAAATTTATTACATTTGTTACTTCATTTAATACTATATCTTTTTCCAAGTCGGCTACATAATATATATCTTCATATATATCATATCCAATGCCAGTATTAAATTTTACTTAAATTCTTCTCCTTTTTTTATTTTCGAAAATATATTATACTACTTTTACTATTTTTTTACAGTATCTAATTCCAAATCTTCTTAATTATGGTATAATATATATTATTTATGGAGGATAAAAATGAATACAAAATTTTTAAAAACATTAGAATATATCGAGATAGTTAATAAAGTAAGTACATATTGTAAAACATATATAGGTAAAGAAACTGCTATAAAGCTAACTCCTTCTTTTGATAAGAATACAGTTATTAATTTGCTAAAACTTACGGAAGAAGCCGTTAGTTTGCTATACAGAAAAGGAAATATTCCACTTTCTGATTTACCAGATATTTCACTTAGTATTAAAAAGCTCGAAAGTGATGGTATTTTATCAATTTCAGCTTTACTAAATATTGCTAGGTTCTTAAAGATATCTCGTGAAGTTAAAGAATATTTTTTTTCTACTGAAAATATTGATTTAAGTATTTATCCAAAGCTATCTGATATATTTGAAGTAATATATACAAATAAAAATATTGAGTCAAAAATATTTTCGGTAATATTAGATGAAAGCACGATTTCAGATACTGCTTCTCCTAAACTTAATAACATTAGACGCCAAACCAAAAAATTAGAACAAGATATAAAAGATAAATTAAATTCTTTTATTCATTCTAGTGCATATTCTAAATATATTATGGAACCAATTATAACTATTAGAGAGAATAGATATGTTATTCCTATAAAAGAAGAATATAAATCACAGGTAAAGGGATTTATTCATGATATTTCAAGTAGTGGCTCTACAGTATTTATTGAGCCCATATCAGTTTTTGATTTAAACAACGAAATAACTAATTTAAAAGTAGAAGAAGAATTAGAAATAGAAAGAATATTAGCTGAACTTTCTAGTATGCTATATGACTATATTCCAAGTATAAAGAGTAATTTATCTACACTTGGAGATTTAGATTTAATTTTTGCAAAAGCAAAATATTCTATTGATACTGATGGTATCTTGCCTAATATTAATGATGAAAAATACATTAATCTCATATCTGCAAGGCACCCACTAATCTCCAAAGAAACAGTAGTTCCAATAAATCTTTCTATTGGTAAAGATTATACCTCTTTAGTTATAACTGGTCCTAATACAGGTGGTAAAACTGCCTCTTTAAAAACTACTGGTTTATTGCTTCTTATGGCATATTCTGGAATATATATTCCTGCCAAAGAAAACAGTTCTATTTATGTTTTTGATAATATTTTTGTAGATATTGGAGATGAGCAAAGTATACAAGAAAATTTAAGTACATTTTCTTCTCATATTTCAAATATTGTAGAAATTACCAATAATATTACGCCAAATAGCTTGGCTCTACTAGATGAGTTAGGCTCTGGTACAGACCCTATTGAAGGTGCTAATTTAGCAATTAGCATTTTAGATTATTTATATAAAACGGGTAGCACAACTATATCTACTACACATTATCAAGAATTAAAAAATTATTGTTTGGTTACTCCAGGTTTTGAAAATGCAAGTTTTGAATTTGATTTAGAAAACTTAAAGCCAACTTACAAATTATTAATTGGAATACCTGGTAAAAGCAATGCCTTTGCAATTAGTAAAAAGTTAGGATTAAATAAGGAAATTTTAGGTAGAGCCAATTCACTTATGACTAAAAAAGATATAAGTATTGAAGAATTAATGAAAAATATATATGACAATAAATTAGAAATTGAAAAAGAAAAGGAAAATATAGAAAAAAATTCAAAACAAATAGAAGCTTTACGAAAATCCCTTGAAGCACAAAGTGAAAACCAAAAAGAAAAGCAAGATAAAATACTAGAAAAAGCAAGAAATGAAGCTAAACAGATTTTAGAAGATGCTAAAGAAGAAGCTAATTTAGTTATTCGTAAGTTAAATAATTTAGACAAAAAAGATTTAAGTACTGCTAATAACTTAAGAAATGAATTAAATGATAAGTTAAAAGACTTAAATTCAGATTCTTCTAATAGCTTAAATTTAGAGAGTTTAAAAGAATTAAATGATAAATTTAGTTTAAAGAATAATAAATTAAATAATTCTAATCACAAATCTTCTGTTACATTTTCTAAGAATAGTAAATTTAAAGCACAAAATATTTCAAGCGAAATAAATGTAATAGGCCAAACTGTAGATGAAGCTATATTTGTAATAGATAAGTACTTGGATGATTGTGCTATTGCTAAACTTTCCCCAGTACGAATTGTACATGGTAAAGGTACTGGAAAACTTCGTGAAGGAATTCATAAATTTTTAAAGACTAATCCACATGTAAAAAGTTTTAGGCTTGGTACATTTGGAGAAGGAGAAATGGGTGTAACAATTGTAGAATTGAAATAATATGGAAAACAGGCATGCATATTTTGCATGTCTGCCCCTTTGTTTCATTTTTGGAACAAAATGTGTGTCCCCTCGTTACATTTTTCCTACTAACTCTACTCCATCTATATCTGTTATTTCTACTGTTTTTATTGTATTTTCTAATTGCTTTACTAATTTTTCTTCGTTTTCTATTTTTATCTTAACAACAATATAGTTTGCTGTGTGTCCTTTCATATATCCTTCATGTGGTTCTTCAAAAAGCACTTCCACTTTTTTTCCTATATACTCTTTATTATATTCTACCTCATTTTTATCTGATAATTCTATTAATTTTCTACTTCTTTCTTCTTTTATTTTTCCATCTATTTGATTTGGCATTATTGCTGCTTTTGTTCCTTTTCTTTGTGAATATTTGAATATATGAGTTTTGTAAAATTTGATTTTTTTCAAAAATTCGTATGTAGTATTAAACTCTTCTTCTGTTTCACCTGGAAATCCTACAATTATATCTGTTGTAAGTGCTACGTCTGGAAAAGCTTTTCTAAGTAAAGCTACTCCCTCTTTAAATTCCTCTATAGTATATCTTCTATTCATTCTTTTTAGAGTTTCATTACAACCACTTTGTAGTGATAAATGAAAGTGATGGCATACTTTTTTTAAGTTTGATAATCTTTCTACAAATTCCCTAGTTGTTAAAGTTGGTTCTAATGAACCGAAGACGTATTCTTTGTATTCCTTCAATCTCGTTTATTTCTTCTAACAAGTCTATTAATCTAAAGTTATTTTCTTTAAAATCTCTACCATATGAAGCTAAATGTATACCTGTTATAACTACTTCTTTTATTCCTATCTTTGCTATTTTAGTTATTTCATTAACTACATTTTCCGGCTTTCTACTCCTTATATGTCCTCTTGCAAATGGAATTATACAATATGAACAAAATCTATCACATCCATCTTGTACTTTTATAACTGCTCTTGTTTTTTCTGTAAATGTTACTTCTCCAAAATCTGCATATTCTTCACAATGTAAGACGTCTGTTACGTCTACTTTATTTACTTGCTCATTATTTTTATCAGCTTTTTTTAGTCTATCATTTACCAAATTATATATATTTTTCTTTTCATTTGTACCTAGTATTAAATCTATTTCTGGAATTTTTTCTAATTCCTCTTTTGCGACTTGTGCATAACAACCAACAGCAACGAGTATAGCTTCTGGATTTATTTCTTTTACTCTTCTAATCATTTGTCTAGATTTTCTATCTGCCATATTTGTTACTGTACATGTGTTTATAATGTATACATCTGCTACTTCTTCAAAATCTACTATTTCATATTCATGCTTTATAAATTCTTGTATCATTGCATTTGTTTCGTATTGATTTACTTTACAACCTAATGTACAAAATGCTACTTTTTTATTTGCCATTTATATCCTTCCTTAATTACAAAATTACTACAAGATTTTATCATATTTTTCTTCTTTTTTCAAATATATAACTTGTAGAAAAATAAGAAAATCAGGAAAATACCTAATTTTCTTATTTTTCAATATATTTTTATACTTAAATTATATTACTCTTCTTCTGCTATTTTTCCTATTATTGGTTTTCCATTATAGTTTACAAATCCACAGTAATCTCCGTTTGACACACAAGCTAATCCTTCTGAAAAGTCTGCATATCCATAAAGGATTATATTTTTTGCATCAAATCTAGGCTCTATAACTAATTTTCCTTTTGTATTTATATATCCACAGTTATTTTCTGACTCTGTCATATCTGTAACTACAACTGCCATTCCTTCTTTAAATGGAGAGATATAATCATATTGATAATCTACTACTAAATTACCTTTTTTATCTATTACACCAAATTTGTCATCATCATTAACTACTATTGCATATCCTTCACTAAAGTCTGAACCTAGTTTAAATTGATAATCTATTACTAAATTACCTTTTTTATCTATATATCCATAGTTTTCTCCGTCTTCTGATACACAAGCTAAACCTTCTGAAAAATTACCTGCTTCTTCATATTTTTGTTCAATAACTATTTCTTGTTTTGAGTTTACATATCCATAATATGTTGTATCGCTAAGGCTTGATGAATCGTCATTATATTTTGCTGTACTTTTTACTGCTAACCCTTCAAATGGATAGCCTAATCCTAAATTATCTATAGAAAGGCTTACTATTTCATTTCCTTTTGTGTCTATATATCCAGATTCTCTAGTCCAGTCATCATTTAATTCACCTTCTACGCTAATTATACCTTCTTCTGAAATTGTTCCTATTCTATCATATTTTCCAAATTCTACTACAACTTTTCCATTCCTGTCTATAAGTCCCCATTCTCCATCTTGATTATACACTCTGGCAACTCCGTTTTGAAAACCTTCCTGTCCAATATTTTCATATTCACATGGTATTACTTCATTACCTTTTTTGTCTATAAATCCCATGTAGTCATCTTTTAAAACTAATGCTCTTCCTTCTGAAAAAGGCATTGCCCCATCATATTGGAAGTCTATTACAACTTTTCCTTCCTTATCTATATATCCCCATTTGTCGTCTTTCATTGCAGGCGCTAATCCCTCTGAAAAGCTTAATGCCGCTTCTATTTCTAGATTTAAATCTCCTACTTTGTTTACATATACTCTGTTGCTGCTTCCTCTTACAACTAAAAAGATTATTAATGCTATTACAACTACTGCTGCAATAATAATTAATGGTAAATATTTTTTAAATTTACTTTTTGTTTTTACTTCAGTTTTGATTTCTTTTTGTTGTGATTCTTGAGTTTGATTTTCTGTTTTTGTTGTTTCTACTGTCTCTACATTTTTTTGTTCTTCATTTTGATTTACTTCATTATTTTGTTCGTCCATATACAATCCCCCTATTTCTTAAAATATATTGTTAGTATATCAAAAACTTTTAAAAAAATAAATACTTTTGACGATTTTTGTTATATATTTTATACTATAAGAAAATATATATTACACAAAAGTGCAATTAGGATTTACCCAATTGCACTTCTTTATTAATACATTCCACCCATTTGAGAACCTTCTTCATCATGTCCACCGCATTTGCATGCTGGTTCTTTCTTATCTGTTACTAAACTTTCTGTTGTTAATATCATTGATGCTATAGATACTGCATTTTGAATAGCACTTCTTGATACTTTTGTTGGGTCTACTATTCCTGCTTTTTTCATATCTACATATTCGTCATTTGCTGCATCAAATCCTACACCTACTGGGCTTGTTTTTACTTTCTCTAATATTACTGCTGGTTCTAATCCTGCATTTGCTGCTATTTGTCTTACTGGTTCTTCTAATGCTCTTAAGATTATTTTACCACCTATTTTTTCATCTCCGTGTAATTCTGCTACTGATTTCTCTACTTCTGGTATGATATTTACAAATGCTGTACCACCACCTGCAACTATACCTTCTTCAACAGCTGCTTTTGTAGCAGATAAAGCATCTTCTATTCTTAATTTTCTATCTTTCATTTCTACTTCAGTAGCTGCACCAACACCAATTACTGCAACTCCTCCTGCAATTTTTGCTAACCTCTCTTGTAATGTTTCTTTTTCAAATTCACTCTTTTCTTCAGCTATTTGTGCTTTTAACCCATTTACTCTTGCAGAAATTTCATCTTTATTTCCCATACCATCAACTATAATTGTGTTTTCTTTTTGTACTTTTATTTGTCTTGCTCTACCTAATTGTTCAATTTGTGTATCTTTCAATTCCATTCCTAAATCAGATGAAATAACTTCTCCACCTGTAAGAATAGCTATATCTTGTAGCATATTTTTTCTCTTATCACCATATCCTGGTGCTTTAACAGCTACTACATTTAATACTCCTCTTAATTTGTTTAATATTAAAGTAGATAAAGCTTCTCCTTCAATATCATCACAGATTATTACTAATTTTCCTGATTGTTGCATTAAGCTTTCTAGTAATGGTAATATTTCTTGAATATTACTTATTTTCTTATCTGTAATTAATATATATGGATTATCAACTATTGCTTCCATTTTTTCTGTATCTGTTACCATATATGGTGATACATATCCTCTATCAAATTGCATACCTTCTACAACATTTAATTCTGTTTGAGATGTTTTTGATTCCTCTATTGTTATAACACCATCTTTTGAAACTTTTTCCATTGCTTCTGAAATTAGTTCTCCAACTTCATTGTTATTTGCAGATATACTTGCAACTCTTGCAATATCTTCTTTTCCATTTACTGGTGAACTTATTTTCTTTAAAACTTCTACTGCTGAATTTACGGCTTTATCCATACCTCTTTTTATAGCCATTGGATCTCCACCTGCCGCTACGTTTTTTACTCCTTCTTTGACCATGCTTTGAGCTAAAACCATAGCTGTTGTTGTTCCATCTCCTGCTACGTCATTTGTCTTTATAGATACTTCTTTAACAATTTGAGCACCCATATTTTCAAATGGATCATCAAGTTCAATTTCTTTTGCTATTGTAACACCATCATTTGTAATAAGTGGTGCACCAAATTTTTTATCAAGAACTACATTTCTTCCTTTTGGTCCCATTGTAACTCTTACTGCATCAGCTAGTTTATTTACACCATTTAATAAACTTTTTCTTGCATCTTCTCCAAATTTTATTTCTTTTGCCATTTTACATTACCTCCTAAAATTAATTAAAAAACATATAATTTCTTAATTTATATAATGAATAAAATATCTAAAAATATACTTTATTCAGCTATAGCTAAAATATCATCTTGTTTTACTATTATATAATCTACACCTTCGTATTTTACTTCTGTTCCAGCATATTTATTAACTACAACTTTGTCTCCTTTTTTTACTAGCATTTTTTCTAGTTTTCCATCAACCTCTTTACCTGGTCCTACTTCTACTACTTCTGCTATTTGTGGTTTTTCCTGTGCATTTCCTGCTAAGATTATTCCACTTTTAGTTGTTTCCTCGTTTTCTATCATTTTAATAACTACTCTGTTTGATAATGGTTTTAACATTTTTATCTACCTCCTTAAAAATTATCCCATTAATTGCTTACTCTATATATAAATATGTAATATGTTTGCCATTTATTAATAAGTAACTATTATAACTGCTGTAACGGCTTAATAAAACATTATATATATTTTAGCACTCATTTATGCTGACTGCTAAAATATATACCCTTTTTACTTAAAAGTCAATAGTTTATATTAAATTTCACAAAATATTCACAAAAGTATTTATATAGTTTAAATGTTTATAATATTGCTAATAACTTAGCTATATTTATGTTATTTTTTCTTCAACTTGACATATACTAAAAAAAATGACATAATATTTCCGAAAGGGGGAATAATAATGGAATCAGAAACACAAAAAGTTCAAGAATCACCAAACTCAGGTATTGGATTTGGAATTGCATCATTAGTATTTGGAATTGTTTCTATTATATTTTTATACTATATTATTATTTCTGTATTAGCAGCAGTTCTAGCTATTGTATTTGGCTTTATTGCAATGAGAAGAAATGACAAAATGGGAAAAGCTGGATTAATATTAGGAGTTATATCTGTACTAATTACATTTTTATTATTCATATTTTTACAAGTATTAGATGTATCTCTATTCACAATACCTAGTTGGTATAGATAATTAGGAGGTTTTTATGTCTATACATTGTAATGCCAAAAAAGAAGATATTGAAAAGACTGTGCTTATGCCAGGTGACCCATTACGTGCAAAATATATTGCTGAAAACTTTTTAGAAAATGTAAAATTAGTAAACACTGTAAGAAATATGTTAGCATATACAGGTACATATAAAGGAAAACCTGTTACTGTATTTTCTTCTGGTATGGGTATGCCAAGTATGGGAATTTATTCTTATGAACTTTTTAAATTCTATGATGTCCAAAACATTATTAGAATTGGTTCTTGTGGTGCATATAATGAAGAATTAAATTTATTTGATACTATTTTAGTAGATAAAAGTTACACTGAAGGTAATTTTGCATACGAGTGGAGTGAAAAAGAATGCCATATTGCAGAAGCTAATAGTGAGCTTAATTCTAAATTAGAGGAAACTGCTAAAAAAATAAATATTCCATATATAAAAGGAAATACTTTATGCAATGATTGTTTTGATGGTTATTTAGACGACATAGATGGGTTTATTGCTAGATTTCCTAAAGATTTAAATATTATAGCTTGCGAAATGGAAGCATTTGCTTTATTTTATATGGCTAAATATTTTAATAGAAAAGCAGCTTGTCTTCTTACAGTTGTAGACTCTCATTACAAAAACCAAGAAAGTACTTCAGAAGAAAGAGAACGTTCATTAAATGATATGATAAAACTTGCTTTAGAAAGTTTATAATATTATTTTATGATAAATTAAATGAATTAAAATATTTTATTTTAATAATATCAAAGAAAGACCTACTTATTTTATAGTAGGCCTTTTTGAGTTTTAGGATGACTTGTTACGGCTATACTTAGCTTTAGTTGCCATCCCTCCCCGTATGCTTCTTTCTGCCTTGTTCTTTTCCAAGACCCTCCTTGCTTTTTTAGCAAGTTCTGCGTCCACCTCTTGGACCCTTTCGGTTATGTCCTTGTAAACGGTTGACTTGGAAATCTTGAAGAACTTAGCAGCCTGCCGGACTGTCGCCTGTCTTTTCACAACATAAGTTGCTACAATTTCACACCGCTCTTCCAGATAATCATTCATACAGGTATCCTCCTTTTTTAAGGTAATATATTTATTATACTCTTTATATATTTAATCTGTCAATTCTGGTTTTCTTTTACTTCTAATTATATATTTCTTTTTTATATATTTATTTTCATATGTTTATATTTTTTCTGATTATAACCACTCTTTATATTTCTTTATATATTGTTTTTTAACAATCGTTGCAAGTAAGCAATAAAGCACTGGTACTAATAATATTATTGTAAAATATTTAAATGGTATTGGTACTAAACCAATATAACTACCTATAAATGTGAATGGTATTAATATTGCAATAATACTTAATCCTATTGAAGTAGCATATACTGCTTTTGAACTATTGCTTTCAATAAATGGTGTTTTAGCTGTTCTTATTATGTGAAGGCCAACTAGGTTTGATACAACACCATATGAGAACCAGATTGATTGAAATAGTGCAGCATCTGGACTTCTTAATTTAAATCCAAACCATAATATCGAAAACACCATTAAATCAAATACAGAACTTGCTGGTCCCATCCATAGCATGAATCTCTTTAAACTTTTCATATTCCATTTACGTGGTTTTTGTAAATATTCTTTATCTACATTATCATATGGTATTGATAATTGTCCTAAATCATATATTAAACTTTGTACTAATAGCTGTATAGGTGTTATCGGGAAAAATGGTAGTAAAATACTTGCTATCAAAACTGATAAAACTTCTCCAAAGTTAAAGCTTACAGCCATCTTTATATATTTTTGTAAGTTTCCAAATGTCTTTCTTCCTTCTAGCACTCCATCTGTAAGTACGTCTAAATCTTTTTCAAGAAGTATTATATCTGCAGTTTCTTTAGTTATATCTACAGCAGTATCCACAGATATTCCAACTTCTGCATTATGCATTGATGGTGCATCATTTATACCATCTCCCATATATCCAACTACATTTCCTGCTTCTTTTAGAATTCTTACTATTCTAGCCTTTTGTATAGGAGAAAGTTTTGCATATACATTAGTCTTTTTAAGTAGCCTTCTTAATGCTGTATCTGATAGTTTATCAACTTTGTTTCCTAATACAATCTTATCTGTATTTATTCCAACTTTATCGCATATTGCTTTTGTTACATATTCATTATCTCCAGTAAGTACTATTACTCTAATTCCATCTCTATTTAATCTTGCTATTGCATCTTTTGCACTTTCTTTAGGTGGATCTAAAAATCCTATAAACCCTATTAAAACCATTTTAGATTCATCTTTAACAGAAAAAGTTTTTATATCATTTATATCATTTTTCTGTGCCACAGCTACAACTCTTAAACCTTGTTTGTTTAAATCCTTTGTTATATTTAAAATATTTTGTTTGATTTCTCTTGTTATTTCAGAAACTTCTCCTTTGTAGTCAACCATTGTGCATATACTTAAAATTTCTTCTACAGCACCTTTAGTTATTAGTTGTTTCTTTTTTCCATCTGATACTACTACAGATAATCTTCTTCTAGAAAAATCAAAAGGTATTTCATCTATCTTTTCATATTTTTCTTCGATTCCTTTTAATTCAGTTTTAGCAGTTCTTGCAATTACCGCCTCATCTATGTTTCCTTTTAATCCTGTTTGAAAATATGCATTTAAAAAAGCATGTTTTAATACTCTTGTATCTTCTTCCCCTTTTATATCTAAATATTTTTCTAATACGATTTTATCCTCTGTTAAAGTTCCAGTTTTATCAGTACATAGTATATTCATAGCCCCAAAACTTTGAATACTGTCTAACCTTTTTACAATAGTTTTCTTTTTAGACATTCTTGTCGCACCTTTAGCTAGACTTGATGATAATATTACAGGTAAAAGCAAAGGTGTTATACCTATAGCTATTGCTACAGCAAATGTAAAAGCAGTTATTGTTCCGTGTTTTGCTGCATTTACTATAAAGGTTATTGGTATAAGTACTAACATAAATCTAATAAGAAGCTTACTTACACTTTCTATTCCTTTTTGAAACGAGGTTTTAGGTTTTTCATCTGTTATATTGTCAGCTACTTTTCCAAAATATGTGCTATCCCCCACACTTATAACTATTCCTCTTGCAGAACCACTCATAACATTAGTGCCCATAAAACAAATTGTATCTAGTTCAGTTATATCTTCTATTTTTCCATTTTGTTCAGATTCGGATACTTTTTTTACTGAATCACTTTCACCTGTTAATGATGATTGCACTACATACAAATCTTTTGATTCAATAATCCTTAAATCAGCTGGAATTAAGTCTCCTGCAGATAATACAACTACGTCACCAACTGTAATATTTTCTGATGGTACTTTTACCACTTTTCCATTTCTTAATACACTAGTCTTTACAGAAACTAAATTTTTTAACTTCTCTGCTGCTTTATTTGATCTATATACTTCAAAAAATTCTAGTAATGTACTTACTAAAATTAATACTAAAATTACAACTATATTTGCATAACTTGGTGGAGTTGTTAATATAACGTCTGTATAGAATAGTACTAAAACAATTCCTAATAATATTAAGTTAAAAGTACTAAATAAACTTTCAAACAAATAATTATACCATTGTTTTGGCTTTTTTTGTTTCATTACGTTTTTACCATATTTATTTAAGTTATTTTTTACTTCTTGCGAAGTTAGTCCTCTTTTCTTAAAATTATTTTCTTTCAAAAATTCTTCTACACTGCTTGTACATTGTCTTTCGTACATCAAAAATCCTCCTTTTAGAAAGTTTTGTTTGATTTCTCTTAAAAATTATATCATATATTTTTATTATTTTATAAAAGTTTTTAATTTTTTATAAAATTTTCTAACTAAAATAAATAATATGGTTTTTAGGGAAATATTTACTTAATAATTTTCCTATATATTCTTCCCCTTTTTTCCTTTCTTCTTGCTTGTACGTGTACTTTCCTTTTCCTCTACCAGTCATTAATTTCTCATTATATAAATTTATGGCATTAGGAAAAGCTTCTTCATTTATTTTTCTATGAATATAACTATATGTCATAAATATAACTTCAAAAAACATATCTTCCTTTACTTCATCACTTAAATTCTCTTTTAAATATATTACAAGTTCTTTATATAACTCCTGCCAGTTTTCTACAAATATTACTGGTGCAATAAGTATTCCTACTTTATATCCTGCTTTTTTTAATTTATTTATTGCTTTTACTCTATTTTCTAAATTAGAAGTTCCCATCTCTACTTTTTGAATTATTTCTTTTGGATTAACACTCATCCTTATAATTACTTTTTCTTTTCCTTGTATATCTAATATGTCATCCACCATATCAAATTTTGTTGGAAAAGTTATATACCCTTTTTTAGCTTTTTCAAAATTTTCTATTGTCCATTTTAGATTTCCTGTAATACTGTTTTCTAATATTAAGTCACTATTACTTCCAATTTCAAAAACCAGTTCTTTATCACTTTCATTTGCTGTCTTTATAATTTTTTCTAACATTTCTTCTCTATTTACAAATAATCTTAAATATGCACATTTATTATAATTACACACTAGATAACAATATAAACACATTGCTGTGCAACCAGAAGAAGTATATGGCACCAAATAATTTGATATTTTATTATTTGGTACAAATCTATGTGTTTTTCTAATTCCAATTATTAAATTTCTCTTCATTTTTGGAAACTCTTTATTTTCTTTTTTTCTCATTTCTTCAATGTTATTATGATTATCTATAATAAATTTTGGAACATTAGTATATTTTTCTAAGAGTTTTCTTCCTAGCTTGTAATTTAATGCATTTTCTTCATAGTATATAGCATCTGGTATAAATTCTTTCATTTGATTTTCACCTCTTTAAACTTAATTTTGATTATTATATCCCGTACATTTCTAATTATTCTTCTATAAAAGCACATAAGTATTTTTCATATTGCATAATTATTAGTAGGTGATTTTATGAGGTTTATATTTTTATCTTTTAGAAGAAATATTTTACCTATTATCCTTGTACTATTTACTATTGGTCTAATCTTGTTTTCAAGTTCAAACCTCACAGCTGCAAAAAACGGACTTGTTTTATGGACTACATGTGTAGTTCCCTCTCTTTTTCCATTTTTCGTAATTATTAATTTACTTTCACATACTAAACTAGTGACATTTATCGGAAAATTATTAGATAAATGTATGAGACCTATTTTTAATGTGCCTGGTGTGCGGTGGTTTTGCTTTTGCCATGGGACTTATCAGTGGTTATCCTGTTGGTGCCAAAATCGTTTCTGATTTTAGAGAAAATGGATTAGTTTCTAAAGATGAAGGAGAAAGATTACTTTGTTTTACTAATAATTCTGGCCCCTTATTTATATTAAGTAGTGTTGGAATTGCACTATTTGGAGATACTAAAACAGGATTACTACTTCTTTGTACACATATTCTTTCTTGTATAACTGTTGGAATTATATTAGCTAGAATTTCTAAAAAAGATAAGAAAAGAGATAATAAAAATAATTTGATTGAACAATATTACTTAAAAAATAGTAAGCTATATGGTAATAATGATAAATCTGATAAACAAGAAAATATTAATTTTAAAAATTTAGGTGAAATATTAACAAATAGTATAAATAATAGTATTTCTACTCTTTTAATGATAGGTGGCTTTGTAGTTATCTTTTCGGTAATTATATCAATTCTAAATCAAGCTAATATATTAGATAAATTAAGCAAACTACTTTACCCTTTATTACATTTGTTTAATTTTGATATAGATTTTGCTAAACCATTACTTGCTGGAATACTAGAATTAACAAATGGAGTAAATGGAATAGCAAGTATTAATACAAAACTTATCTCTCAAAACATAGTATTAAGTGCATTTTTGCTTGGGTTTGGCGGTTTTTCTGTTTTACTTCAAGTATATAGCATTATATCTAAAACAGATTTATCTATAAAACCATATTTGAAAGGCAAATTTTTACAAGGAATAATTGCTAGCATATATACTTTTCTAGCATTAAAATTTATACCTTTCTTAAATTTAGATATTATTCAAGCTAATTCTTTATTATATAGCTCTACTAGTGCTAACAGTACAAGTAATTTAATAACTACCTCATATTCATTCTTTTATAACTTTGGAATATTTATTATTGGAATTATTCTAATATTTTTAATATTTAAAATATTTAATAATTTATATCTTCGCATAAAAGAAATTTAATTGAATATATATTACTAGGAGTTGATTTATATATGGATAGAGAAAATATGAATAATTTTTATGGTATGCCACCATATAACTATGATAATGGTTTTGATAATTCAATGGGAGATAATCCAATGTTTAATCCTATTATGCAATATGAACAAGCATATATGTATTACAAGTATTTAACCCAACAAGTGGAGTATAAAATAAAATGTAAGGAATATGATAAGTTATGTGGTTCTTCAAGTAGATCTGAAAGCTCTAGGTCAAGGGATTAGTCTTTTCCATAATTTGACATTTTTTATGTAAAGGTATATAATTTATATTATACAAAATTTAAATAAGGAGGTACACTAGAGATGTACAACATTGAAGCTATACGGAGATTAATCGCAAAAAATGGAATTGATGCCACAGTCAGACTTTTATGTTCTGACAATTTGCCTGAAAATATAAAGGCAGAACTTACCAAATGTGGTATCTTTCGAAATAACTACCTCTGCTTGAGTCTAGTTTACTCCTTAGCAAAATAAAAACTAAATTTAGTTTTTCCCATTCTTTTATAGAATGGGTTTTTTATTAGTATTTGAAAGCAACAAAACAGCTTGTGTTTTTAGTTACAAGCTGTTTTTGGTTTTATAAGGTTGGTAGCGAGAAATGGATTCGAACCATCGACCCACTGGGTATGAACCAGTTGCTCTAGCCAACTGAGCTATCTCGCCATATTTTTTAACGCGATTAAAATTATAATAGTTTTTCTTTAATTTGTCAAGTATATATAATAAATTTAATAAGTATTAAAAAAGTATAAATGAAAATCTACTCATTTATTAAGTAGATTTTCATTTACTATATTTATACTATAAAAATATTATCTACTTCCATCTTCTCCAATTTGTTTTTCAGGCTGCTTTTGCACAGTCTTAGTTGCTTGTCCTTTTGGAGTTAAATCTTTTTTCTCTACTTTAACTGACTTTAATACTTCTCTTCTTTGTGCCTTTCCTGAATTGCCATAAGCATCTACTTTACTATCTATGCTTTCAGAACTTTTTGCAAGCTCTGCTTCAGTTTTATCGGTAGAGTCTATATTCAATTCTATGTCTGGCTCTATGTCACTTTTACTTGTTACCATATTTTTTATAGTAGCAAATGGAGATGTTAGTATTTGCCAGAAATTAAGTTTTATATCTCTATCCATTATATCCACCTCATTTTTCCACAACCTATTTCTATATTAACATAATTTTACAGAAAAATCAAGTTTTAGCCCATATAATCTCTTAATTTCTTACTTCTACTTGGATGTCTTAATTTTCTTAATGCTTTTGCTTCTATTTGTCTTATTCTTTCTCTAGTAACATCAAATTGCTTTCCAACTTCTTCTAGTGTTCTTGCTTTTCCATCTTCTAGTCCAAATCTTAATTTTAATACCATTGCTTCTCTTGGTGTTAATGTATCCATTACTTCTTCTAATTGTTCTCTTAAAAGTGTATGTGCTGCTGAATCTTGTGGTGCTGGGCTATCTTCATCTTGTATAAAGTCTCCTAAATGGCTATCATCCTCTTCTCCTATTGGTGTTTCTAAAGAAACAGGATCTTGTGCTATTTTTTGTATTTCCATAACCTTTTCAACACTTATTTCCATTTCTTTAGCTATTTCTTCCGGAGTAGGCTCACGTCCATTTTGTTGTAACAATTGTCTTGAAGTACGAATTAATTTATTTATTGTTTCAACCATGTGAACTGGTATTCTTATTGTTCTTGCTTGGTCTGCAATGGCTCTTGTTATTGCTTGTCTAATCCACCATGTTGCATACGTACTAAATTTAAAACCTTTGTTATAGTCAAATTTTTCTACTGCCTTTATTAGTCCCATATTACCTTCTTGTATTAAGTCTAAGAAAAGCATTCCTCTACCAACATATTTTTTTGCAATACTTACAACTAGTCTTAAGTTTGATTCAGCTAATTTTTGTTTTGCTTCTTCATCACCATCTATTATTCTTTGAGCAAGTTCCGCTTCCTCTTCATAAGTAAGTAGTGGTATTTTTCCTATTTCTCTTAAATACATTCTAACTGGATCATCTACACTAACACCTTCAATGTTAGTTACGTCCATATCTTCTAATTTTATTTCTTCTACATTTTCTAAATCTTCTATATCTGGCTCATCTAAATCATCATTTAAATCTACACCTAAATCTTCAAATGCATCAAATACTTTATCTATTTCTTCTGGGTTTGTGTCATCTAATTCAGTTGCTAATTCTCCATAAGTAATTTTGCCACTTTCTTTTGCTTTTTCTATTATTTTCTGTACTTTTTCGTCTGTAGCACCATTATCTTTCTTTTCTTCCTTTTTAGTTACTTGCTTTTCTTCTACATTTTTGCTATCTACTTTTTTCTTTGCTGGTTCTTTTTCAGATACATTTTTATTTAGTTTTACTTTTTTTTCTTTTATTGCTTCATCTTTTTCTGACTTTTTCATTCTATTACCCCCTACTTAACTTTAGCTAACTTTAGTATTACCTCATTTAAGCTTTCTTCTAGTTTATGAATTTCCTCTTTAGTCATATTATTTGTGTTTTCTAGTTTTTTTATTATTTCATTTCTTGTATTTACTAATTTTTCCTTATTATATATAGCTAATAAATCATCTATGCATTTATCTATATCCGAAATTCCAAAATCGTCTGCCATGATTCCAGATAAATAGTTTATTATTTCTTCTTCAGAAAATAAATCTAGTATATTTGTCTCTTTTCCTACCGAATATTCTTCATATATCTTAGAAATTATTCTTTTATTCATGCTATCTTTTATGCTATCTACGGTTATTATATCTTTTATTGCGCCATAGCTTTGCTTTGGATAATTTACTAATATATATATAACCATTTTTTCTCTTTTTATTATAGCTTCATCTACTTTTTCTGTATTATCTTTTTTTATGTAGCTTTTTATTGGCACACCTTCTAATACTTTTTTGTCATTATCTTTTCGATATACTAGTTTATTAACTTCTCCATATATGGCTTCTTTTGAAATTCCATATTCTTTTGAAATTTTGTCTATGTATATTTCTTTTTCCATGTTGTTATCTACTTTTGATAATATTTTTGCAATTTCATTTAAAAATTTTATTTTGTCATTTACATTTTCTATATTTAGATTTTGTTTTAGAGTTTTAACTTTAAATTCTACTAATGATATTGCATTATCAACACATTTTTGAAATCTTTCTGGTCCATATTTTATTATGAATTCGTCTGGATCTTTTGCACCATATATTTGAAGCACACGGATATCACAACCCATATTTTGGAGTATTTCCATTCCTCTTAATGTTGCTGCTTGTCCTGCACCATCAGCATCATATCCTATTATTACTTGTTCACTATTTTTTCTAAGTAATCTACCTTGCTGTTCTGTAAGTGCTGTTCCAAGTGACGCTACAACATTTGTAATTCCTCTTTGATATAGAGAAATGGCATCCATATATCCTTCTACAATTATTATCTTTTTAGTATCACCTTTTTTAGCAATATTTAGTCCGAATAAATTTCTACCTTTGCTATATACTATGTTTTCTGGCGAATTTATATATTTAGGTTTACTATCATCTAATACTCTTCCACCAAATGCAATAAATTTTCCCGTTGTGTCCTGTATTGGAATCATTAATCTTCGCCTAAATCTATCTATAAATTTTCCATTTTCTGTTTTATTTACTAAACTAGATGCTAGTATTTCTTCTTCTGTAAATCCTTTTTGTTTTAATAATCTATATAACTCATCAAATATTCCAGAATATCCTATTAAAAATGATTTTAAAGTTCTATTATCTAACTTTCTCTTTTTTATATAATTCTGTGCTTCTTTTGAAGTTGGTTTATATAGATTTTCATGATAAAACTTTGCAGCAATTTCATTTATTTCATATACTTTTGATTTTAGTATAGCTTTTTTATTATCTTGATAACTATTATCCAATGTAGGAAGTGTGATATTTGCTCTATTTGCTAATAGTTCTATAGTCTCTCTAAAGTCCAAGTTTTCAATTTTGCTAACAAAATGAATAACATTTCCTCCTACACCGCATCCAAAACAATGAAAAATTTGTTTATCAGGAGAGACAGAAAAAGAAGGTGATTTTTCTTTGTGAAATGGACATAGTCCAAAAAAGTTTCTACCACTTCTTTTTAATATTACATATTGCGATATTACGTCTACTATATCATTACTACTTCTTATTTCTTCTATTAATTCTTCACTATACCTTACCAATTTTTTCTGACCTTTCTATCATATATTTATTTTATTCGACATAAAGTCTTTAATTCCTTCTTATGAGTTTACAGTTTTTACCTTTTATATTCAGATAAAGTACATAATAAAGTCGTATCTTTTGAGATACGACCTTTCTTTTGTATTAATTATAAATTTTCGCTCGTTCCTGTTCCATTAAATGGAATAAATTTACTTACTATATCTTGATTAATATCTATATTTTCTTGTGGTAGTTTATATTCATCAAATGAAATATTTATTTTATTTTCTACTAGCTTTTCTACTTCTTCTTGTGAAGCATGCTCTGCAAGTACAAGTTCACTAACTAATATTTGTTTAGCATTATTTAGCATTTTCTTTTCTCCAGTAGATAGCCCTTTTTCTTTTTGTTTAAAGCTCAAATTTCTAACTACATCTGCCACTTCATATATATCGCCACTTTTCATTTTGTCCATATTATCTCTATATCTCTTGTTCCAATTTTGAGACATTTCTGTCTCATTTTGCCCTAATACAGACATTACTTTTGCTGCTTCTTCCTTATTTATTATATTTCTAACGCCAACCTCTTCTGCCTTATCAGTTGGTACCATTACCTTTACTTCTCCCGGCATTTTAATTATATAATAATTTTGTTTTTCTCCTAATATGTTCTTTTCTTCTATTGCATCTATGGTTCCTGCGCCATGCATTGGATAAACTATTTTGTCACCTATATTAAACATTTAGGTCCTCCTTTCAAAAGTAAATTTTATATATATGAAGTTAAAGAAAGGATTACTTCTCTCTTTCAAACTACATTTCTATTATACTACAAAAAATGGCAAAAGTCAAAACTTTTACCATTAATTTTCACAACTTTTTTGCCCTCAATTCCTTGATATTGAAGGCTTTCTGTATTTTTATAATATTTTTTTATTTTTTTCTACTTGCTAGTCGAACCAAAACCGCCTTTTCTTTCTCCCTCAGCACTATCGTCATCTGTAACTAAATACTTTTGAAATATTGCTTGACCTATTGCGTCACCTTTTTTTATAACTGTATCTTCATCTTTTATATTATAGAATGCAAACATTATATGTCCATCATTATCTGGATTTCCATAATAATCTTTATCTACTACTCCAACACTGTTTGATAAAATTAAACCTTTTTTCTTTGGATTAGAACTTCTATTATATAACATTAAAACTTCATCATCTTTCATGTATGCTTTTATACCTGTTTTTACAAGTGTTGGTGCCATACCTTTTTTGAAACTTGGTACTACTATATCTTCCGCTGCTTCTACGTCATATCCAGCAGAATATTTTGTTTTTCTTATAGGTAAATTTATTCCTTTATCCTCCCAACCTTTTGCTACTTCAAATCCTCTTTCTTTTTCCATTTATTTATCATTCCCTTCTGGTTATTTTACTAGTTCACGCTCATTATATTATACTTTTCTCTTTTGTCAAGTAAATTTTACAAAATATGAAAATATAAATTATAAAACATACTTTGATTATTAATTGCAACTTTATGTAACCTTCTTCATATTATATATGAAGGAGAGTTGATATTATGAGTTCTATGCCATTAACTAAATTAAAACTTAATACTACTGGTGTTATAAAGGAGATTAATTGCAAAAAAAGTGTTAAAAGACGTTTACTAGATTTAGGTTTAATTCCCAATACTGATATAACACCAATAATGAAAAGTATAGCCGGAGACCCTATTGCATATGAAGTTAGAAATATAATCCTGGCTATTAGAAAAGAAGATGCTGAAAAGATTATTGTATTTGCTAAATAGCTCTTTTTGTTGTATAATATTAATGTTATTTTATATATAAAGAAGGCAAGTTTATGAAGTACATTGATTTAAAAAATATTGATATAAATGAAGAAAATTTTAATAACCAAGATTTAGAATTCGCAGGAAATATTATAAGATCTGGAGGCTTAGTATTATTTCCTACAGAAACTGTATACGGTTTAGGTGCAAATGGATTAGATGCTTCTGCTGTAAAGAAAATTTATTTAGCTAAAGGTAGAAGTTCTGATAATCCATTAATTTTACATGTTTCTGATATGGACATGTTAGATAAAATTGCTACAAATATTTCTAATATAGAGCATAAATTAATTGATGCTTTTTGGCCAGGTCCTTTTACTATTATTTTAAATAGGACTCTGGTTGTTCCTGATATTGTTACTGCTGGACTTGATACAGTTGGTATTCGTATGCCAAGTAATAAAATTGCAAATAAGCTTATATCTTATGCAGGAGTTCCCATAGCAGCACCTAGTGCAAACGTTTCTGGAAAACCTAGTGGTACAAATATTGATGATATTTTTTCTGAATTATCAGACAAAGTAGACTGCATTATAGACGGTGGTTCTTCTGAAGTTGGATTAGAATCTACTGTAGTAAGAGTTGTTGATAATATTCCTACTATTTTAAGACCTGGAAAAATTACTCCTGAAGATATACGAAGGGTAATAGGATGTGTTAAAATAGATGAACATATCTTTTCTAAAATTTCTTCAGATGAAAAAGTACTCTCTCCTGGTATGAAGTATAGACATTATGCACCAAATAGCAAATGTGTTTTAGTATACAGCGAAAATAGCTCATTATTGGTAAATAAAATATTAGAATTGTCTAATAAATATAGCAATCCATTAATATTAGCTACTACTGAAAATATTTCTAGTTATACTAATAAAAATCTATTAACCATTAATATTGGTCATAAAGATAATTTAGATGAAATTGCTCAAAATATTTTTACTGCTTTAAGACAAGTAGATAAATTAAATCCAGATATTGTTTTTATAGAGGGTGTAAAACAAGAAGGTCTTGGACTTGCAATAATGAATCGATTAATTAGAGCTTGTGAATACAATTATATTTCTTTATAAATATATATAATAGAAAAGACTTCAATATTAAATGTAATACATACATATAGTATTGAAGTCTTTTACTATATATTTTCTATATAATTAAATTCCATACAAAATTTGTTGTCATGCATAAAACAACTCCACATATTGTTGGTAATAAAAATGCTATTATACTCCATTTTATACTTCCTGTTTCTTTCTTTATTGTAAGTAATGTTGTTGTGCATGGAAAGTGTAAAAGTGTAAATAATATTACATTTATTGCTGTAATAAGTGTCCATCCGTTTTGTATTAAAATTTGACCTATTTCTGTTGTACTTTCTAAATTCACTAATGTTCCGCTTCCCATATACCCCATAAGTATTATTGGTAATACTATTTCATTTGCTGGTATTCCTAAAATAAAAGCCGCTAAAATGTACCCATCTAATCCCATAATTTGTGCAAATGGGTTAAGGAAATTAGCTATATATGTTAATATACTACTTTCTCCTATATATACATTTGCAAAAAGCCATATTACTAGTCCTGCGGGCACTGCTATAGCTATTGCTCTTCCTAACACAAATAATGTTCTATCTAAAATAGACCTAACTAAAACTTGCCCTATTTGTGGTTTTCTATATGGTGGTAATTCTAATACAAAAGAACTACTTTCACCTTTCAATATTGTTTTACTTAAAAATTTTGATATAAGTATTGTCATAAATATTCCTATTAAAATTATACATAGAACCGCTATGCTAGAAATTATTGAAGCATTTTTTGATGCAACTATTCCTCCAATAAATATAGTTGAAATTGTTATTAAAAATGGAAATCTTCCATTACATGGAACAAAAGCATTTGTAAGTATAGAAATTAGTTTTTCTCGTGGAGAGTCTATTATTCTGCATCCAGTTACTCCACAACTATTACAGCCAAAGCCCATACACATTGTTAATGCTTGCTTTCCAGAGCTTCCCGCTTTTTTAAAAAATTTATCTAAATTAAATGCAATTCGTGGTAAAAATCCTAAATCTTCTAATAATGTAAATAATGGAAAAAATATTGCCATTGGTGGTAGCATAACTGCTATAATCCATGTTAGTGTTCTATATATTCCATCTATTACAACTCCTTTTAACCATATTGGCACATGCAAATATTCAAATGCATCTACTAATATTTCTTGTAAGTTATTAAAAATTTTAAATAACCATTCAGATGGATAGTTTGCCCCTTTTATTGTAATCCATAAAATCAAGCCAAGAAATCCTAGCATTAATGGAATACCAAATATTTTAGAAGTAAGAATTTTGTCTATCTTTCTGTTTTTCGTATTCTCCTTTTTTATATTTACTGTATCTTTGTATACATTTTCTGCTTTAAATATTATACTTGATATCATACTATTTTTTACTTCTTCTTGTTTAATTCCATTAAAATTTAAAATATCTTTAATTTCTTCTAACTCTGTTTTTATCTCTTTATTATTTAACAAATTTATTTTCAAATTTTTCTCTATACTTTTTAAAATTTTTTTATCCCCATCTATTAGCTTTAAACATATCCATCTACTCAACTGCTTGTTTTTTATTAACATTTTTTCTACTTTTTCATCTAACTTTTCCACACTTTCTTCTATATATGGGTAATATTTTATCTTATTTGGTTTAGGTATAATTTCTTTTTCACATACTTTTTGAATAGTATCCATAAGTTTTATTAATGTTTTCTTTTTTCTTGCTATTACTCCTACTACTGGTACACCTAGTCTTTCTTCTAATTCTTTAAAATCAATTGATATTCCTTTTTTCTTTGCTTCATCTAGTAAATTCACACATATTATGACCTTGTCTGTTATTTCCATTATTTGACACACAAGATTTAAGTTTTTTTCCAATGAAGTAGCATCTAATACTACTACAGTAACATCTGGATTTCCAAAACAAATATAATCTCTCGCAATTTCTTCTTCTTCTGAATTGGACATTATTGAATATGTACCTGGAGTATCTACTAGTATAAATTCTCTTTCATTATATTTATATTTTCCACTTGCTACGCTAACCGTTTTTCCCGGCCAATTTCCAGTATGCTGTTTCATTCCTGTAAGATTATTGAATACTGTCGATTTCCCTACATTCGGATTTCCTGCTAAAGCAACTGTATATTTATGCTTTTTTAATGGCTGTTTATTTTGTGATTTATTATCATTTTGCCTTCTTTTTATAGCTTTCATATATTCCTCCTGCAAACTTTGTATATTCTATTATATGTGACGCATTATGTAATTGATAATATATTTTTTTGAGCCTTGACTTTTTTTGTTTAATATAATATTATATTAGCTGAAATTAAATACATTTTAGGAGGTATTATTTATGGAATTAAAAGGATCAAAAACAGAAGCAAATTTAAGAGCTGCTTTTTCTGGAGAATCAGAAGCAAGAAATAAATATACATATTTTGCAAGTGTTGCAAAAAAAGAAGGATATGAGCAAATCGCAGCTATATTTTTAGAGACTGCTGAAAATGAAAAAGAACATGCAAAATTACATTTTAAATATTTAGAAGGTATTGGAGATACAAAATCAAACTTAGCAGATGCTGCAGCTGGAGAAAACTATGAATGGTCTGATATGTATCCAAAATTTGCAAAAGAAGCTGAAGAAGAAGGATTCTTAGAGATTGCTGCAACATTTAGAGGTATTGCAGAAGTTGAAAAACATCATGAAGAAAGATATAAAAAATTATTAGAAAATGTTAAAGAAGGAGAAGTATTTAAAAAAGGTAGCATTGTAGTTTGGAAATGTAGAAATTGCGGACATATCCATGTTGGATTAGAAGCACCTACAATTTGCCCTGTATGTAAACATGCTCAAAGCTATTTTGAAGTAAATGCTGAAAATTATTAATAATTAATATATTATGGATAAAGAAAAACAAAGTGGTTTTTGTAACTACTTTGTTTTTCAATTATGTTCTATATAATTTTCTTTTCTATACAATATTTTTCAAATAAATTGCAAAATTCTAAAAGAATATCTTCTCTTTGATACTCTTTCTTTAATTCCTTTTTTAGCGAAGTAGCAATTTCATTTAATTCTTCTGGAAAATTAGTACCATTAACGTCTATTCCTATCCCTATTAATAAATATCTAATCTTTTCTCCTTTTGTAATTATTTGAGTTAATATTCCTCCAATTTTTTTGTTATTTAGCATAATGTCATTTGGCTCTTTTATATCTGCTCTTATATTACAAACATTATATATTGCATTTCTCATACACTCAGCTATTTTTTTAGTTATTCCATCTAATTCATTAATACTACATTTTGGATATATTATCATTGTAAATGTTAAATTTTTGTTTTTTTCTGAATACCAATTTCTCCCATGTGTCCCTAATCCATTTGTTTGATTTTCAGTTATAACTATAGTTCCATTTTCTATATTCTTTTCTGCTAATTCTTTTGCTTTTGTTTGTGTTGAATCAATCTCATCAAAAAAGATTATATTCTTACCAATTGTTTTTAATTTTCTTTTTATATTTTCTATATTAATCATTTTATTCACCCAAATTTAGTATACCATTTATATTTTATTTTGTCTATTTATACATATTATTCAAATTGATTGCACATACTAATAGTATGGTTTTAGTATGTATATTTTTACCTATATGTTTCTGTAAATTAATTCGTATACATGCTATATTCATTTCAGATTTAGGAAGAGGTGATATATAAATGGCATTAGATTATAGTATAATTGGAGAAAGATTAAAAAAAGCCAGAATAGATAATAATCTAACACAAGAGAAATTAGCTGAAAAGTTAGATGTCTCTATTGCATTTTTAAGTAGAATAGAAAGAGGAAGTTCACACATTAGTTTAAAAAGATTAAGTCAAATTTGTGATATATTAGGTATTAGTGAAGGAAGTATTCTTAACGGTTCATCTAATAATTCTAATACTTACCTATCTTCAGAATTTTATGATATATTAAAAAATACAACACCTGAAAAACAAAAATTGATTTATAAAATTGCAAAAGTTATTAATGAAGATTAACTCTATCTTAGAATATTTATCGAAATATTACCTATAATAATTGTAGGTAATATTTTTTGTGTTTTTTAGTTGATATTACTCTATTTTTATGATATGCTTATATGTGCGGAACTATTTAGATAGTTTCATACAAAATATAATATAAACAATACTTTATTGTTAGAATACGGAGGTTTATTATGGAATTTAAACAATGGAATGGCTTTAATAAGGCCGGAGAATGGACAAAAGAAATAGACGTTAGAGGTTTTATCCAGTCTAACTATACACCTTATGAAGGAGATTCTAAATTCCTTATGGGTAGCACAGATAAAACAAAAAAATTATGGAACAAGGTATTAGACCTTTATAAAAAAGAAAGAGAAAATGGTGGGGTTTTAGATGCAGATTGTAAAACACCATCTGCTGTAAATGCTTATGAAGCAGGATATATAGATAAAGATTTAGAAGAGATCGTTGGTCTTCAAACAGATGCCCCTTTAAAAAGAGCAATTATGCCAAATGGTGGTATTAGAATAGTAGAAAAATCTGCTGAAGCCTATGGATTTAAAGTAGACCCAGAAACAGAATATATATATCATAATTTAAGAAAAACTCATAATGATGGTGTATTTGAAGTATATACTCCAGATATAAGAGCTGCTAGAAGTTCGCACTTACTTACAGGTCTTCCAGATGGATATGGTCGTGGAAGAATTATAGGTGACTATAGAAGAGTTGCACTATATGGTGTTGATAGCTTAATTGCTGAAAAGAAAGTTGAACTTGAAATATTAGATACAGATGAATTTACAGAAGATATAATAAGACGTCGTGAAGAAGTTGCAGACCAAATAAAAGCACTAAATGATTTAAAAGCAATGGCTGCAAAATATGGATTTGATATATCAGTTCCAGCTTCAAATGCAAAAGAAGCTATTCAATGGCTATACTTTGGATATCTAGGTGCCATAAAAGATCAAAATGGTGCTGCTATGAGTTTAGGTAGAACTTCTACTTTCTTAGATATATATATAGAAAGAGATATTCAAAATGGTATTTTAACTGAAGAGCAAGCACAAGAATTAATGGATCAATTCATTATAAAATTAAGATTAGTAAGATTCTTAAGAGCACCAGAATATAATTCACTATTTAGTGGAGACCCAGTATGGGTAACAGAAAGTATTGGTGGTATGGGTATTGATGGTAGAACATTAGTTACTAAAAACTCATTTAGAGTTCTTCATACATTAGATAATTTAGGACCAGCACCAGAACCAAACCTAACAGTATTATGGTCAAACAACTTGCCACAAGGATTTAAAAATTACTGTGCTGATATATCTATTAGAACTTCATCAATTCAATATGAAAATGATGATTTAATGAGAATTACACTTGGAGATGATTATGGAATAGCATGCTGTGTATCTGCAATGAAAATTGGTAAACAAATGCAATTCTTTGGTGCTAGAGCAAACTTAGCTAAAACTTTACTTTATGCTATCAATGGTGGTAGAGACGAGAACTCTGGAAAACAAGTTGCACCAAAATTTGCACCTATCACTTCTGAATACTTAAATTATGATGAGGTTATGGAAAAATTTGATCAAATGATGGAATATGTAGCAAAAATATATATTAAAGCTTTAAATGCAATCCACTTTATGCATGATAAATATTCTTATGAAGCATTAGAAATGGCTTTACATGACAGAGATGAAGATATATTAAGAACTATGGCGTGCGGTATAGCAGGTTTATCAGTAGCTGCTGATTCACTTTCTGCAATAAAATATGCTAAAGTAAAAGTTATAAGAGATGAAACAGGTTTAGCTGTTGATTACAAAGTAGAAGGAGATTTTCCAAAATACGGAAATGATGATGACCGTGTAGATCAAATAGCTGCCCAAATTGTAAAATCTTTCTTAAGAAAATTACAAAAGCATCACACATATAGAGGTTCAAAACACACACTTTCTATCCTAACAATTACTTCAAACGTAGTATATGGAAAGAATACAGGAAATACACCTGATGGACGTAGAGCAGGAGAACCTTTTGGACCTGGTGCTAACCCATTACATGGAAGAGATTCAAATGGTGCTTTAGCCGTTATGAACACTATAGCTAAACTTCCTTATGAATATTCAGAAGATGGTATTTCATTTACATTTTCTATTACACCAGCTGCTCTTGGAAAAGATGAAGATACAAAAATAAATAATTTAGTAAGTATGCTTGATGGATATTTCAAACAAACTGGTCATCATATAAATGTAAATGTATTTAATAGAGAATTACTAGAAGATGCTATGGAACATCCAGAAAATTATCCACAACTTACAATCCGTGTATCTGGATACGCAGTAAACTTTATTAAATTAACAAGAGAACAACAATTAGACGTAATTAATAGAACAATACACGAAAGAATCTAAATTTTGGAACAAAGGGACACACATTTCGTTTCAATTTTGAAACAGAGTGACAGACCTGTATAAAATGTATTGTTACATTTACTTAGATAAAATCTTGTTCAAAAGCGTGGACAAAAAGGCGTGTCCCTTTTGTCCACACTTTTAGTTATAGGAGGTTAAAATGTCTGAAAATCTTGACACAAATAACAATATAATAGGTAGAATACATTCTTTTGAATCTTTTGGTGCTGTAGATGGTCCAGGCATCAGGTTTGTAGTATTTTTTCAAGGTTGTGGTCTTCGTTGTAAGTACTGTCATAACAGAGATACTTGGGCTATTTCAAATGCTGGTATGGAATATACAACTAATGATTTAATTGCAAAAATTTCTAGATACAAAAACTATTTTACTGTATCTGGAGGTGGAGTTACACTTTCTGGCGGTGAACCTTTACTTCAACAAGATTTCTTGCTTGAATTATTGCCTAAGTTAAAAGAACTTGGCATACACACTGCAATAGATACTTCTGGCAATTTTCCAATTACAGATAAAATAGCTAAAATAATTGATTTAGCAGATTTGTTTTTACTAGATATAAAATGTATTAATGATGAAATATGTAAGGATTTAGTAGGTGTTTCTAATAAACTAGAACTTGAATTTGCTAAATATTTAAGTAGTATTAACAAACCTACTTGGATTAGGCAAGTACTTGTTCCAGGAATCACTGATCATGAAGAAGATTTACTTACTTTAAAAGATTTTTTATCTACATTACAAAATGTTCAAAAAGTAGAGATTCTTGCTTACCACGATTTAGGTAGATTTAAATGGGAAAATCTTGGTTGTAATTATGAATTAGAAGATATTCCTAATGCAACTACAGAAGATGTAGCACGAGCAAAGAAAATACTAAAAATAGATTAGTTAAACTAATTTTGAAATTAAACTTAAGCATTTAAACCAAAAAAGAATTTGAATGAAAATATATAAATACTTTCTTCAAATTCTTTTTTATTATTATTTAATTATTATATATTAGTCTTTAATTTTAGCAATATTTATCATAGTCATTATAATTACAGCAACAATTTTCTTTATTTTTATCTTTACAACAAATTAAACTAATAATTCTTATTATTAATAAAATTACAAGTAGAGATAAAATAGCAATTATTGTTCCTATTCCTAGGGCAGTTATAATTCCAGTTAATCCTCCAATTAAAAGTCCTATAACAAATGTTAATAAAGAAGTTAATATACATATTATTATATCTACACAACATTTATTATCTTTACAGCATTTATCTTGTGACATATATTTTGCACCTCCTAGATAATATTTAAAAATACTACCTAGTACATAATATGCGATAAAACGACTTTTCTCTACATTTTTTTGCAAACTATATTCCAAAAATTCCTCTTTTCTTTATAGGTGGCTGTTCATTCATTGTTTTAGCAAGTTCTACCATCAAATCTCTTTGTTCCTTTGTAAGTCTCTTTGGCACTTGTACCAATACTGTAAATACAAAGTTACCTTGTGAACCATTATTTATATTTTTGAATCCTTTTCCTCTTATAGTAAATTTAGTTCCTGGTTGAGTTCCGTCTGGTATTTTGTATTTTTCTTTAGTTCCATCTACCATTGGAATCTCTAGCTCTGCACCTAAAGTTGCTTGTGTAAAAGTTATTGGAACTTCGCAAAGTACGTCCTGACCTTTTCTTGTAAAGATGCTATGTCTTTTTACGTGTATTGTTATATAAAGGTCTCCCTTTGCCCCTCCTTTTACTCCTGGCTCTCCTTCTCCTCTTAGTACTATTGTCTGATTCTCGTCTATTCCTGCTGGAATTTTTACAGAAACTTTTACTTGCTTTCTAACAATTCCTTTACCTTTACAATCTGTGCAAGGTTCTGGAATAATTTCACCTGTTCCATTACAGTTTGTACATGGTCTTACGGTTTGCATCTGTCCAAATATTGTTGTTTGAGTTTGTTTTATTTGTCCAGTTCCATGACACATTGAACATGTTTGTTTTTTAGTTCCTGGTTTTGCGCCTTCTCCATGACAAGTTTGACATGTTTCGTTTCTAGTTAAGGTTATTTGCTTTTCTGTTCCTAAAAAAGACTCTTCAAAGGTAATGTCTAAATTAGCTCTTAAATCTGCACCTTGTCTTGGTCCATTATTGTTTCTAGAGGTTCTTCCTCCAAATCCGCCACTAAAGAATGAAGAAAATATATCTCCTAAATCTCCAAATCCATCAAAACCGTCAAATCCTCCTGTTGAAGAATATGAATAATATCCATTTGCACCACCAAAAGGACCACCAGCCCCACCAAAACCTTGGCTTGGATCTGCTGTTCCAAACCTATCATACATTTTTCTCTTTTCTGGATTAGATAATACTTCATAAGCTTCATTTACTTCTTTGAATTTTGCTTCAGCTTCTTTTTTATTATCTGGATTAGCATCTGGATGATATTTTTTAGCAAGCTTTCTATATGCTTTTTTTAGCTCTTCTTCACTTGCATTTTTCTCTACACCCAATATTGCATAATAATCTTTATTTGCCATTTATTTATTCTCCTTTAAATGTCTTTTTATTTTAGATTTTAATGTATTCATAATTCGAGGTTGGACTATTCCAACCTCATTTGTTTTAGTTTTATTATTCTAAACAATACTAAGAATATTTCTCTTCTTAATTATTTCTTGTCATCCTCATCAACTTTATAGTCAGCATCATAAACATTTCCATTGCTATCGGCATGAGGCTCACTGCTGCCTTCTGCGTTTGCACCATTATTTGCTGCCCCATTTGCATTATTCTCTGCATTTTTTGCTTGTGAATATACTTTTTCAGAAATTGAGTAGAATACTTGTGTTAATTTTTCTGTAGCTGATTTAATAGCTTCTACGTCTGTTCCTTCTAATGCTTTCTTAACATTTTCTATTTCAGTTTCAGCTTTAGCTTTTTCTTCTCCACTAATTTTGTCACCTAAATCTGTAATTGTTTTTTGACAATTATATATTAAGCTTTCTGCATTATTTCTAACTTCAATTTCTTCTTTTCTCTTTTTGTCTTCTGCAGCATGTGCTTCTGCATCTTTTACAGCTCTATCAATATCTTCATCTGTTAAGTTTGTGCTAGCTGTAATTGCAACTTGTTGGCTATTTCCTGTTGCCATATCTTTTGCAGATACGTGAACTATACCGTTTGCATCTATATCAAATGTAACTTCAATTTGAGGTACTCCCCTTGGTGCTGCTGGAATTCCTGTTAATTGGAATCTTCCTAAAGTTTTGTTGTAAGCAGCCATTTCTCTTTCTCCTTGAAGTACATGTATTTCAACACTTGTTTGACCGTCTGCTGCTGTTGAGAATACTTGTGATTTTTTAGTTGGTATTGTAGTATTTCTTTCAATTAATTTTGTAAATACTCCACCTAATGTTTCAATACCAAGTGATAATGGTGTTACATCAAGTAATACTAAATCTTTAACATCTCCAGAAAGTACACCACCTTGAATAGCTGCACCTATAGCAACACATTCATCTGGGTTTATACCTTTATCTGGTTCTTTACCAGTAATTTTCTTAACTGCTTCTTGAACAGCTGGAACTCTTGTAGAACCACCAACTAATAATACTTTGTGTAAATCTTCTGCTTTTATTCCAGCATCTTTTAATGCATTTTCAACTGGAACTTTTGTAGCATCTATTAAGTCACCAATTAATTCTTCAAATTTAGCTCTTGTTAATGTAACGTCTAAGTGTTTTGGTCCATTGCTATCAGCAGTAATGAATGGTAAGTTAATTTGTGTTTGTTGCATTCCTGAAAGCTCTATTTTAGCCTTTTCTGCTGCTTCTTTTAAACGTTGCATAGCCATTTTATCTTGTCTTAAATCTATACCATTTGATTTTTTGAATTCATCTACTAGGTAAGAAATAATTCTTTCATCAAAGTCATCTCCACCTAATTTTGTATTTCCATTTGTTGCTAAAACTTCAAATACACCATCACCAATATCTAGTATAGATACATCAAATGTACCTCCACCTAAGTCATATATCATTATTTTTTGATCTTGATCTTCTTTATCCATACCAAATGCTAAAGCTGCTGCTGTTGGTTCGTTTATAATTCTTAAAACTTCAAGTCC
>CALXVB010000010.1 GCA_944391855.1 uncultured Clostridia bacterium
TTGGTGACCCCTACGGGAATCGAACCCATGATTCAGCCTTGAGAGGGCTGCGTCTTAACCGCTTGACCAAGGGGCCAAAATAAATCAACATATATATATATAACATAAAAATAGGTAAATAGTCAATATATATGAAGAAAAAATTAGGTATATTTGGTGGAGATGAGGAGAGTCGAACTCCTTTCCAATAACCAATCCATACAAACTTCTCCGAGTGCAGTTTGTTAAAAAATTCCCTAAAAATAAATTAACAAACAAATTTAAAATTTAGGTAGCCAATTAATTACCCTTTATCCTTATGGCACAGAATAAATTTGTTTCCTACTATTTTGTCGCCTTATCTCTAACCGTAGGCAATTAAAGTAAGACGTGCTGCTAATCTTAAGCAGCGTATGCTAATTCTCTATTATTATCAGCGTTTATATTTTAATTTCGCTTTTTTATAGTGGCCAAAGCGACCATCCACTACTCGCTATTCATACTTCAAAGTTACTGTCGAAACCAAATGCATCCCCATGTAACAATATATATTATACTATATTTTAAATACATTATCAACTATTTTATTACTTCAAATCTAATATATTAATGCCATTTAACTAAAACAAAAAGTATTTTTCTTTTAATAAAAACTTTATTCAAATAAATTGTTGAAAAAGCAAGAAAACCACAAAAAAATTCTAAAAAAATTTATCTAAAAATGTTTACTTTTAGTATAATTTTGTATACAATATATTTATTAAAAATGAGAATGCAAAAGAAAAAATTGAAAGGGGCCTATTGCCAATGAAAATATTAATGCTTACATGGGAATATCCACCAAGGATTGTTGGCGGAATTGCAAGAGTAGTACACGATTTATCTAAAAGATTAATAAAGGACGGACACGAAGTTACAGTAGTAACATATAAAGATGGAGATACTCTATATTATGAGAACGATAAAGGGGTAGAAGTATACAGGGTAGATAACTATATGATACACCCAAACAACTTTATAGACTGGATTATGCAACTTAATTTTAATTTAATCGCAAAAGCCACAGAAATAATGAATAAAAACGGAAAATTTGACGTAATACATGCACACGACTGGTTAGTAGCAAATGCTGCTAAAACATTAAAAAATTCATTTGATATACCAGTTGTATCTACAATACATGCAACAGAATCAGGAAGAAATTCAGGAATACATGATGAGACACAAAGATATATAAATGACACAGAATGGCTTTTAACTTATGAATCAACAGAAGTAATAGTAAACAGTAATTATATGAAAGGACATGTACAAGGATTATTTGGTTTGCCATTTGATAAAATAAATGTAGTGCCAAATGGAATAAACTTAAACAACTTCACAGGAATAGATAGAGACTATGATTTTAGAAGACAATATGCAATGGATAATGAAAAAATCATACTATATATGGGAAGATTAGTATATGAAAAAGGTGTACAACACTTAATTTCAGCAATGCCTAAAATACTTGCAAATTACCATGATGCAAAATTAATAATAGCAGGAAAAGGCGGAATGCTTGATGAACTAAAGGCACAAGCAGAAAATATGGGACTCGCAAGCAAAGTATATTTTACAGGTTACTTAAATTCAAAACAAGTACAAAAAATGTACAAATGTGCAGACGTGGCTGTGTTTCCAAGTACATATGAACCATTTGGCATAGTAGCACTAGAGGCAATGCTTGCAGGAGTTCCAACAGTAGTATCAGATATAGGCGGACTAAATGAAATTGTAGAACATAGAGTAGATGGAATGAAAAGCTATGCAGGAAATCCAAATTCAATAGCAGACTCAGTATTAAGTTTATTATATGACGCACAACTTTCAGCAAATGTAGCAAAAAAAGCAAAGGCAAAAGTAAAAGAGGAATTTAATTGGAATAAAATAGCACAAGACACACACTATATATACGAAAAAGCAATTTGCAAAACAATGGCAGAAAGACAAGCAGAGCAAATTGAACAAGAAAAAGCTAAAAAAGCAAATAAAGCAAAAAATACAGAAAAAGAAATTACAAACTTACTTTCATTCAAGAAAAAACATGCTTATGCATAATGGTGCCTGTCACCAAACTGCCACTTTTGTCACCGTTAGGGACAGGTTAAAAAGCGACAAAGTTGTCGGTTTGTTGTCGGTTTTAATACAGTTCTAAATATATAGTTTGAAGAGGGGAATATTATGAATGTATATGATACTGCTAATAGATTAGCAAAAGAAATTCAAGAGTCAGAAGAATATAAATCATACAAAAAATTAAAAGATGAAATCATGTCTAATCCTGAATCGAAAAAGAAAATTGAAGAATTTGAAGGGCTTAGATATGAAGTTCAACTTATGCAATATACAGGAGAAAAAAGAGACGAAGAGAAGACAAAAAAGTTAGAGGAAATGTATGCAATGTTAGTTCAAGATAAGCAAATAAAAGACTTTTTTGATTTAGAAGTAAAATTTAATGTAATGATAGCAGATGTAAACAAAATTATAGCAGAAGCAATTAGAGACGTACTTTAATAAATACACAAATTGTCGATAATATGTGAAAAATAGTTGTTATTCAAGCTTTTGATATGCTTTATAGTATACCAAAAGCTTTTTGTGTAAAAATATTGGTAGGAGAAAAAGAAAATGGAATATATAATAACTATAGTAATAATGTTAATATCGATTGTAATACTAAAAATAGGACTAAATATTCATATTAAAGATATAAAAAGAATAAAAGAATTAGGATATGACAAAAAGTTAAATAAAATAGCAAATAAATTTCCTGAAAATAAATTAATATGTGAAAAAATCTTAAAAAAACTAAATAATGAAAAAGTGGCTATAGAAGAGGAAAATAATACTAAAACAAGTTTGTATATAGCCGTATCTAACAAGATAATCATTGCAAATATAAAAGATACTTTTACAAGAATACAGACGATTGCGCATGAGTGCTTGCATTCTGTACAAAATAGAAAAATATTGCTTTTTAACTTTATATTTTCAAATATAGTAATGCTATACTTCTTAATTTCAATTCCATTATTACTTTTAAATATACTAAATGGACATATATTTGTACACATATATATAGGAATGGGAATAATTAGTTATATAGTAAAAGCGTATTTAGAAAATGATGCAATGACAAAGGCATTTTATGTTGCAAAAGAGTATATGACAGAATACAAAAAAGAAAACAAAGAGATAACAGATGAAGATATAACAAAATTGTTAAATAATATGGAAGAGCTAAATAAAATAGGAATACCTTTTACTAATTTTTATTTGATATTTGGAGTAATAGTAAAAGCAAGTATTCTATGCATATTAGGCTTTATAGGAAGTTTATTGTGATATAGATAATATATATTATTAGAAGATATAGAGAGATCGATATAAACAAATATTCTTTATTTGAAAGATGAAGTGAACCCAAAATGTTAAGCAAAACATGGAGGGTTTTTATCATGGCTAAAGTAAAAGTGCTTCCATACTCTTACTTTTAAACCTGTCCCTAAAGGTGACAAAAGTGGCAGTTTGGTGACAGGCACCAAAGTACAAAAAATTTGTATAACCCCTTTAAAAAAATGACAATTTGTAGTAAAATAGATAGTATATTGTTAATTATTGTTAATTTAAGAGAGAATTAGGAGATTTGGATGAATAAAAAATGGGAAAGCTATAGTGTTAACGAAAATTTCTTGCATGATTTCATGCAAAAGTTTAAGTTAAATGAAATTTTAGCAAGAGTTTTGATTAATAAAAATATAACTAAAAAAGAAGATATAGATTTATTTATGAATCCTACAAGAAAGGATTTTCATGATCCTTTTTTGATGCCAGATATGGAAATTACAGTAGATAGAGTGTTGAAAGCAATTAGAAATAAAGAGAAGATAATTATATATGGTGATTATGATGCTGATGGAATTACTAGTATTACTGTTTTAAAAACTTTTTTAGAAGAAAGAGGTTTGGAAGTTGCATCATATATTCCAAATAGATTAGATGAAGGGTATGGATTAAATAAGCAAGCAATTAAAAAAATATATGATGATGGTTATAGATTAATTATAACTGTAGATTGTGGAATTTCTGGAATTGATGAGGTAGATTATGCTAATTCTTTAGGGATGGAAGTATTAATAACAGACCATCATGAACCAGGACAAAGTTTGCCAAACGCTCTTGCTATAGTTGATGCTAAAAGAAAAGATAATAAATATCCTTTTAATCAATTAGCTGGAGTTGGTGTTGTATTTAAGCTAATACAAGCAATATCTATGAAGCTAAATTTAGATGAAAAGGAATATTTAAAATATTTAGATATTGTATGTATTGGTACAATTTCAGATATAGTTCCACTTGTTGATGAAAATAGAGTTATAGCAAAGCTTGGATTAAAACTTGTAAATCAAACAAAGAATATAGGTCTTAGCGCTTTATTAGAATTAGTAGGTTTTAAAGAGATTGATTCTGGAACTATTTCCTTTGGAGTTGCACCTCGTATAAATGCGTGTGGAAGAATGGGAGATGAGCAAGTTGCATTAGATTTATTTTTATCTAAAGATTATGAAACAGCTAAAGAAATTGCAATTAAGCTTAATGAATATAATAGTGAGAGACAGTCAATAGAAAAGCAAATTTTTGATGAAGCAACTCAAAAAATAGAAAAAGAAGAAAAGGAAAATGCCTGCATAATTGTTGGAGGCGAAGGTTGGCATCATGGCATTATAGGGATTGTTGCTTCAAAAGTAACAGACATATATTTCAAACCATCAATTTTAGTTTGTTTTGAAGGAAACCATGGAAAAGGTTCTGGAAGGAGTATTCCTGGATTTGATTTGCATGAAGCATTAATGCAATGTAGCAGTGAACTTGAAAAATTTGGTGGACATGCAATGGCAGTTGGAGTTACTGTAGAAAAAAGTAAATTTGGTAAATTCAAAACAGAATTAGAAGAATATGCAAAAAAATGCGAAATAGATAAAATAGTTCCAATAATAAATATAGATAGTGAGCTTTCGCTTAAAAATATAGATATAGATAGTGTTAAAAGTTTAAAATTATTAGAGCCTTATGGGGAAGCAAATAAAACACCACTGTTTTTATTTAAAAATCTAAAAATTAATTCTATAAGAGCTCTATCTGAAGGAAAACATTTAAAACTAACACTAAAAGAAGATAATTTTATGATAAATGCAATAGGTTTCAATATGGGAAAATTATCTGAAAAGTATCTTTTAGATGATAAAGTAGACATTGTAGGAAGCTTGGAAATAAATTCATTTAATGGAAATGATAGTATACAAATTGTAATGAAGGATATAAGGAAGTCATACTAAAAGGGGGGGTTTAAGTATGTCAGAATATAAAGAAGTAGGAATTGAAGATATAATATCTACAGTGAAGAAACAAAAAGGAAGACGTGACACTAAAATAATACAAAAAGCATATGATTATGCAAAAGCGAAACATGGTGATCAATTAAGAAAATCTGGAGAACCATATATTATTCACCCTGTGCAAGTTGCATATACACTTGCTATGCTCGGCATGGATGATAATACTATTTGTGCCGCTCTTTTACATGACGTATTAGAAGATACAGATACAACTTATGAGGATTTAGAAAAAGAATTTAATTCAGAAATTGCATATATGGTAGATGGAGTTACTAAATTAAGTAAATTACAATATGCAAGTGTAGAAGAACAACAAGTAGAAAATTACAGAAAAATGTTCCTTGCAATGGGAAAGGACATTCGTGTAATTTTAATTAAACTTGCGGATAGACTTCATAATATGAGAACACTAAAATACCTATCAAGAGATAGACAAATAGCAAATGCAAAAGAAACAATGGAATTATATGCACCTCTTGCAAATAGACTTGGTGTATATTCTTTAAAATGGGAGTTGGAAGATTTATCATTCAAATATTTATACCCAGAAGATTTTAGAGAAATAGTTGAAGGAATAGATAAAAAGAGAGAAGAAAGACTTAAATTTATAGACTTAATAATGGACCAAATAAAAGGTGAACTAAAAAAACAAAAAATAGATGCAGAAGTAACAGGAAGAGCAAAACATTTATACAGTATATACAGAAAAATGAAGAGGGACAATTCTACATTAGACCAAATATATGACTTATTTGCCCTAAGAATTATTGTAAATTCTGTAAAAGACTGTTATGCAGCACTAGGTATAGTACATGATCTATATAACCCAATGCCTGGAAGATTTAAAGACTATATAGCAGTACCAAAACCAAACATGTATCAGTCATTACATACTACATTAATCGGTCCAAAAGGAACACCATTTGAAGTACAAATTCGTACATGGGATATGCATAGAGTAGCAGAATATGGTATTGCGGCACACTGGGCATACAAGGAGTCTAGCTTCTTTAGTGGAAAGAAAGCAAATGTAAAAGTAGAAGAAGACAAACTTGCGTGGGTTAGAGAAACACTAGAATGGCAAAGTGAAATGCAGGACCCAGAAGAATTTATGCAAACTCTTAAAAAAGAATTATTTGAAGATGAGGTATATATTTTTACACCAAAGGGTGCAATAAAGGTATTACCAAAAGGTGCAACACCAATAGATTTTGCTTATCAAATCCATGAACAAATAGGTCATCACATGGTTGGTTGTAAGATAAATAGCAAAATGATGCCAATTATAACGAAGCTAAAAAGTGGAGATATAGTTGAAATACTAACTTCAGACCAAGCAAAAGGACCAAGCAGAGATTGGCTTAAATTTGTAAAAAGTTCTGGTGCAAGAAATAAAATATTATCATGGTTTAAGAAAAATCAAAGAGCAGAAAACATAGAAAAAGGTAAAGATGCAATTGAAAGAGAATTAAAAAAGATAGGCGTAAAACATGAGGATTTATTTAAACCAGAATTTATAAATGCTGCATTAAATAGATATAAATATAATTCTATAGAGGATATGTATGCAAGTGTTGGATTTGGATCTATATCACCTGGAAAGATAATTGCCAGAATGCTTGAGGAATATAGGAAAGTGCATAAAGAGGATGATATAGAAAAAACATTAGAGGCACTTTCAAAGGAAAAAGTACATAAAGAAAAACCATCACAAAACGGTATTATCGTAAAAGGAATAGATAATTGCTTAGTAAAACTATCAAAATGCTGTAATCCAGTTCCAGGAGACGAAATAATAGGATATATAACAAGGGGAAGAGGAGTATCTGTTCACAGAACAGACTGTGTAAATACAAAAAATCTATTATCAGAGGGAAATAGAATAATAGACGTATACTGGAGTGATAGTAAAAAAACAACATATAGTGCCGACGTTGAAGTATACGCAAATGACAGACTAGGACTTTTAGCGGACGTAATAAAAGTTCTTGGAGATCATAAATGCAACATAATGGCAATTACTTCAAAAACAAATAAAGAAAAAATTGCGATAATAGAACTAACAGTAGAAGTAGAAAATATAGAAAAACTAAACACGGTATTAAAGAATTTAAGAAAAGTAGATAGCGTGTATGAAGTAAAAAGAAAGAAACAATAATGTCGCGTGGGTAGCCTGTCTGCCTCAGACTGCCACTTTTGTTACCTTTTGGGACAGATTAAAAAGGACAAAGAGAGGAGAAACTATGTTATTAAAACAGCTACGACTAGTATCTAATATAGATAAAATAGTTACAAATTGCTATATAGTGCAAGACGAAGAAACAAAAGAAACAATGGTTATTGACCCAGCAGGAGAATGTGATAAAATTGTAGATATGTTAAATATTATAGAAGGAAAATTAAAGTATATATATTTAACCCATTGTCATGGAGATCATATAGGTGCAGCAGAAGAGTTAAAAAATATAAAAAATGGAAAAATTTTAATACATACAGATGATTATGAAGGATTAAAAAATCCAGAAATAAATTTAACTGGTTTTATGTCTGAAAAACCTGTAAAATTAGAAGCGGATGCAAGAGTAAATGATGGAGATATGTTGCACATTGGAAATTTAGAATTTAAAGTTATTCATACACCAGGACATACAAGAGGGGGAAGTAGTATTTATTGTGAAAAGGAACAAATGCTATTTTCTGGAGATACACTTTTTAAAGGAATGTGGGGAAGAACTGATTTACCAACGAGTAGCTTTGAAGACATTATGAATTCAATAACAGATAAGTTATTAGTTCTTCCAGATGAAACCATAATATATCCAGGACATGGAATATCAACTAAAATATCAGAAGAAGAACCAATCTACTACAATTTAATGCCAGGAGAAGAGTAAAATAAAAGGAGGGATTTTATGAAAGTAGAACCACGAACATTACCGGGATTTATGGAATTACTACCAACAGAACAAATAAAATTTAATAATATGATGGATAAAATTAGAAAATCATATGAGAAATTTGGTTTTTTACCATTAGATACACCAGTTATAGAAATGTCTGAAGTGCTTCTTGCTAAAGCAGGAGGAGAAACAGAAAAACAAATATATCGTTTTAATAAAGGAGAAACTGATTTGGCATTACGTTTTGACTTAACTGTACCACTTGCTAAATATGTTTGTGAATATAATAATGATATAAGTTTTCCGTTTAAAAGATATCAAATAGGAAAAGTATATAGAGGGGAGAGACCTCAAAAAGGAAGATATAGAGAGTTTTATCAATGCGATATAGACATAATAGGTGATGGAACTTTAAGCATTGTAAATGATGCAGAAATTCCAAGTGTGATTTATACAACAATAAAAGAGTTTGGCTTTGATAATTTTACTATTAGAATAAATAATAGAAAAATATTAAATGGACTATTTGCAGAATTAGAATTAGAAGATAAATCTGTAGAAATAATGAGAATAATTGATAAATTAGAAAAAATAGGAAGAGATAATGTAAAAAAATGCTTGCAAGATTTAAGTGTAGAAGATAATAAAATAGAGAAAATTTTAAACTTTATAGAAATAGATGGAACAACAGATGAAAAGTTACAAAAATTAGAAAACTTAAACTTTACAAATGAACTATTTTTAGAAGGACTAAATGATTTAAAAGAAGTTGTAAAACACGTTAGATTATTTGGAGTGCCAGATACTAATTTTAAAGTAGATTTAACCATTGCAAGAGGATTGGACTATTATACCGGAACTGTGTATGAAACATTTTTAAATGATTATAGAGAACTTGGAAGTATATGTTCTGGAGGAAGATATGATAATTTAGCAGAATTCTATACAGACAAAAAAATGCCTGGTGTAGGAGTATCTATTGGATTAACAAGACTATTCTCAAAATTAACTGAACTTAATATATTAAAAGAAAAAGAAGAATCTATTTCAAAAGTATTAGTTGTGTCAATGACAGATGATATTTCAAGAGCTTTGGAAGTAGCAACTAAAACAAGAAATGGAGGGATAAATACAGACGTATATTTAGAGAATAAGAAAATAAAAGTAAAATTCAAATATGCAGATAGATTAAAAATTCCATATGTAGCAGTAATAGGCGAAGAGGAAGAAAAAAATGGAACGGTTACTTTGAAAAATATGGCAACTGGAGAGCAAAAAGAAATGACTATAGAAAATATGATAGAGCTTTTAAAAGATAAGTAAAATAGAAATAATTAAAACAAAATTAAACAATTTAGAATAATAGAAACTTAATTAAATAAAACTAATAAATATAACCTATAACTAACAAAATAGGTTATATTTTTTGGCTTTGAAGAATATATTTATATATAGCATACTTGTACAAAAATATAATATATGGGGGATATATGATAAATTTAGCTGTAATAGAATTAAAAGATATTGTGAAGTATTTAATAAAAATAACTATAACAATAGTAACTGTAATTGCATTAACAAAATTTTTCTCTAGTTTTAAAACAAAACTAAATATAGATAAAAATTCGTTCCTTTCATGTTTAGATATAGAGATTCCAAGTATAAAATTAGCAAAAAATAAAGAAGAAAATATACAAGCAAATATACAAGCGAAAAAACCGCTAAAAATGGCACTAGATATAGAGCTAGGAGTTTTAAGTAGTGTGGAAAATGAAGAAAAAGTAGTAGAAAGCCCAAAAGAAGAGAGTAAAGAAGAAACAGAAGAAATTAAAGAAGCGGAAACAGGATTAAATACAGAAGTAATAGAGAATAACGTGCCAGAAAAATATACTAGCGAATACAATGGGGTTAAGATAAGAAATGAGACAGATATAAAACTTACAAAAGAAATGCTTACACCAAATGTGAACGTAAATACTAAAAATATAGTTATATATCATACACATACATGTGAGAGCTATACTCCCACAGAAAAGTATAGCTACAAAGCATCAGGAAACTTCAGAACATTAGACATAAACTATTCAGTTGCAAGAGTTGGAACAGAACTTACTAAATATATGCAGCACTATGGATATAACGTTATACACGATACAACACTATACGATTATCCATCATATAGTGAATCTTATGATAGGTCGTTAAAAGCAGTAGCAAAAATCTTGCAAGAAAATGAAAATACGGACGTATTGTTTGATATACATAGAGATGCAATAGGAGATAGTTCTTATGCACCAACAGTAAAAATAGGAGATGATGAAGTAGCACAGCTTATGTTCGTTATAGGAAGTAATGGAGGAGGAAGTGAACATGATAACTGGAATGAAAATTTAAAACTTGCAATAAAAATACAAGAAAAAGCAAATGAACTTTATCCAGGATTATTTAAACCAATAATACTTAGAAATAGCAGATATAACCAACAATTAGCAAAAGGTGCAAGTATAATAGAAGTAGGTGCAACAGGGAATACCATGGAACAATGCCTAAACAGTATGAAATATTTATCAAAAGTATTAAGTGAAGTGTTAGTATGAAAATGAAAGATATTTTTATCAAAATCTATTGCATAAAAACTAATTATATAATATTATATAATTAGTTTTTTATATATGTTATACAAAGGAGGAGTGTAAATTGAAAAACATAAAAGTAGACTTTTCAAATGCAAGAGTTTTTGATAAAAATATAATGAAATATGCAAAACAAGTAAAAGAAATACATAAAAAATTACATGAAAAAGCAGAAGACAAAAAAGAATTTTGTGGTTGGCTTGAATTACCAACAAACTATGACAAAAAAGAATTTGATAAGATAAAAAAAGCAGCTGAAAAGATACAAAAAGATACAGATGTGTTATTAGTAATAGGTATAGGAGGTTCATATTTAGGTGCAAGAGCAGTTATAGAATCACTAACGAATACCTTTTATAACATGCAAGATAAGACTGCAAGAAAAACACCTCAAATATTATATGTTGGAAATAATTTAAGCTCAACATATGTTAGCGACTTAATAGACTATATTGCTGATAAGGATATTTCAATAAATGTTATATCAAAATCAGGAACTACTACAGAACCAGCAATTGCATTTAGAATTTTTAGAGAGATTTTAGAGAATAAATATAGCCTAAAAGAAGCAAGGGAAAGAATTTATGTTACAACAGATAAGAAAAAAGGCGCATTAAAAGAACTTGCAAAAAAAGAAAAATACACTACCTTTGTAATACCAGATAATGTTGGAGGAAGATACTCTGTTTTAACAGCAGTTGGATTATTACCAATAGCTGTAGCAGGTATAAATATAGATGAATTAATGGCTGGTGCAAGATTTGCTCAAGACAGATATTCAGATGAAGACTTAAAATACAATGAATGTTATAAATATGCTGTTTTAAGAAATGTACTATATGAAAAAGAGAAAAATATAGAACTTCTAATCACATATGAACCAAAAATGCACTACTTTATAGAGTGGTGGAAGCAGTTATTTGGAGAAAGCGAAGGAAAAGAGCAAAAAGGGATATATCCTTCAGGTGCAGAATTTACAACAGATTTACACTCACTTGGTCAATACATTCAAGAAGGCAGAAGAAACCTATTTGAAACAGTAATTAGTATAGAAAAGCCAGAAAGAGACATAACTTTAAAAATGGAAGAGGACGACTTAGATAACTTAAATTATCTAGCAGGCAAAACATTAAGCTATGTTAATAAAAAAGCAATGGAAGGAACGATAGAAGCACACGTTGATGGAGACGTTCCAAATATTGTAATAAATGTTGAAAAACTAGATGCAAACAATATCGGACAACTTATATACTTCTTTGAGCTAGCATGTGCTATGTCTGGTGAAATATTAGGGGTAAACCCATTTAATCAACCAGGCGTAGAAAAATACAAAACAAATATGTTTAAATTATTAGGAAAAATAAAAGAGGGATAACATATGAAAAGTAAAATTATAAAAATAATCGTATTATTAATAATATTTATAGGAATAATTTGTTGTAGCAATGCATATGCAGCAGTAGAAACAAATTTTAAAACTATAGATTATACAGACGAATACAAAGAATATATGGCACTTACAGATGAAGAAAAGCAGAATAGATTAGAACCAAGTATGTATGATGTAATTTCTCCAAAGACAAGTAGCGAATATTTTAGAAGCATGAATAATATATTAAATAGTCCAGAATTATTAAGAAGTGCTTTAGATCAAGAATATGACTTAAGAGATATTATTTCAAATAATGTTGCCATAAAAGACCAAATGCAAACTAATTCGTGTTGGGCTTTTGCAACTATAGGAAGTTTGGAAAGTAATATAGCTCTTTTAGATTACAAAGCAGGCGTGGCAGGAAATGTGTATGACTTTTCGGAAAGACATATGGACTATGCTGCAAGAAGTAATGTCTTTAATAACGGAGAGACTAACGGTTATGGATATAATGTAGGTTTTGATAAAGGTGGCACATTCTATATGGCACAGTCATACTTAACTAATGGTATGGGTGCAATAGACGAAGCAGAAATGCCATTTGAAAACAACGAAGATAATATAAATATATCAGAAATACAAGGGAAAAATACTACTACCACATTATATGACACTATTATGTTTGAAGATAAAGATGATATAGGTGTAACAGAACTTATGTCAAAAATGAAACAAGTAATTAGTAATTATGGTGGAATATATGCAGGAGTTCATGGTGCACAACTACTTTCGGATGTATATAATAACAAAACAGGTGCAATATATTGCCCAGAAAGTAAGACTGGTACATACCCAATGGACCATGCTGTAGTTATAATAGGATGGGATGATACATATAGCAAAGATAATTTTAACGAAGCAAATAAACCTCAAAATGATGGTGCATGGATAGTAAAAAATTCTTGGGGAGACAAGCTAACAGAAGATGTAAGTACAATAAAAGAACAAATATATGCTGAATTTACAGAAGAGTGTAATCAAAGAGGATGGGATTCAGCAGATAAAATTGAAAATGACTTTATATTATTTCTCTATACAAGCATATATGGAGAAGGAAAAGCAAGAATAGAAGAAGATAAATTAGTTGTAGACGTTGGAGATAGCGGATATATGTATATTTCATATGAAGATGCACATATATATAATGAATTATATGGAATAGAAAAAGCAACTGCAACAAAAGACTATGATAACATATATCAGAATAATAAATTAAATGCATCTGTAGCAGTAGGGGTTACAGACAGTGATGAAATATATATTGCTAATAAATTTACAAGAGATAGTAGCAAAGACGAAGTAATAACAATGGTAAGCGTTTACACGTTACAAGAAGTGACATGTAAGGTATATATTAATCCAGACAGTAGTGATTTATCAAATTTACAAGAAGTAGAATTAGAAGCAGGAAATTCTATAACAATAGAACCCGGATATCACACAATAATGTTAAAAGAACCTGTAAAATTAACAGGAAACTCATTTGCAGTAGCAATGAGTCTTCAAACAGGTACAGATGAGCAAATCTTTATGATAGAAACTAAAGCAGTGGACGAAAATGTAGAAGTAAATTCAAATGAAAGCTTCTATACAACAAAAGAAGGTTTTCAATTAGATCAATGGTTAGACCTAAATACATATGAATCAGAGGGTATTCATGGAAATGTTTCAATAAAAGCATTTACAGAAGAAAAAAAAGAAAAGCCAGTATTAACAAAAATTGAAATAACTACACCTCCAACAAAGGTGACATATGTAGAAGGGGAAGATTTTGACGAAGCAGGAATGGTTATACAAGCTACATATAGCGATTTAAGTACAAAAGAGATAACAAACTATAGCATAAAAAATGGAGACAATTTATATTATGGTCAAGATAGTGTAACTATATCATATACACAAGACGGAGTAACTAAAGAAGTAGTTCAAAATATAACAGTAAACCAAATAGAAATAGATAAAGAAATAAAAAGCATTGAAGTTTTAACTTTACCTACTAAAACTACATATATGGAAAACGAAGAACTAAATCTAGAAGGTGGAATAGTAAGAATAACATATACAGATGACAGCACAGAAGATTTGAATATGGACTCACAATCATTTACAATAACAGGATTTGATAACAAAACAATAGGAAAACAAAACATAACTGTTGAATATGAAGGATTTACTACTACATTTGAAATAGAAATAGTAGAAGGTGCAAAACCAATATTATCAAATCTAGAAGAAATGCAAACTAGTGTAACAGATGCTAACATATATCTATATTATGATATAGATGCAGAAAATTATGTAGATATGAGCTTTGAAATAGATAATATAAAAGATATGGATGCAAACACAGATTATACATATTATTACTATTTATCAGAAAGTGATTCTGAAGAAAATATAGAAGATTGGGTAGAACTAAAAAATATAAGTATAACTGAAAATGAAGATGGAACATATACAATGAAATTTAAGATAAATACTAAAGACATGGTAAACTATGAAGAATTAAATGAAAAAAATCCAGATGAATTGTATATATATTTAAAAGAGGTTGCTAAAGTAGATGATGAAAGTATAGAACAAATTAAGTCAAACCTTATAGACGCAGAAAATATTCAAGTAGCAGTATACAAAGATAACGAATATGCAGGCTCAATAGATGAGATTATAGATAATAATAATCCAATAGTTCCACCAGATAATGATGGTTCGAGTGATAAACCAGTAGATGATACAGTATCACCAAATCCAATACCTCAAACAGGAATAATATCTATTGGTATAGTAGTAGTTATTATTGCAATATTTGGAGTATACTTCTATGTTAAACATAAAAATATTGACAAATAGAGATGAACAATAAGCAGGATAAAATTTAAAATGCATAATAGGTGTTGACATAACACAAAAAAAGATATATAATAAAAAACATATTGATAAAAACATAAATGAGACAAAGTAAAATAAAGGTTATTTCAAGAGAAAAATAGTCATAGGCTGAAAGCTATTTTAAATAAACATATTTGAAAAACTACCTCATTGTTTCTAGCAAAACTAGACGTAAACTTGCGTTAAAAGTAAATTTAAGTAAAACAAAGGGTGGAACCGTGTTATATAAAGCACCCCTCTGCAGTCATTAGATTGTAGAGGGGTGTATTTTTTTATTAAATTAACAAAAGGGGACGGGCTTAAATTGTAAAAAATGCTTGTTTTCTTACAGCTACTTAATTTTTTACATTATTGTTTGTTCTTTTTTACAATTTAAGCCCGTCCCCTTTTGCTAAAATTTATAGGAGGGATAATAATGAAAATTATTTTAAAAGATGGATCTCAAATGGAGGTCGAGAAAGGAATTTCAGTTTTAGATTTAGCTAAAAAGATAAGCGAAGGATTAGCAAGAGTTGCAACTTGCGGTAAAGTAAATGGAGAGATTAAAGACTTAAGATATAATATTGAAGAGGAAAATGCGGAAGTAGAAATCTGTACTTTTGATAATAGTGAGGAAGGTAAAAAAGCATACTGGCACACAACTTCTCATATTATGGCACAAGCTATAAAAAGAATATATGGAAATGATATTAAACTTGCAATAGGTCCATCAATAGATGAAGGTTTTTATTATGATTTTGATGTAAAAGAAAACATTTCATCAGAAGATTTTGAGAAGATAGAAGCGGAAATGAAGAAAATCATAAAAGAAGATTTACCAATAGAAAGATATACTCTTTCAAGAGAAGAAGCTATTAAATTTGAAAAAGAGCAAGGAGAAGACTATAAAGTAGAGTTAATAGAAGAATTACCAGAAGGAGAAGAAATATCTTTCTATAAACAAGGAGAATTTACAGACCTTTGTGCAGGACCACATTTAATGAGTACAGGTAAAGTTAAATCTGTAAAAATTCTAACTTCTTCAGGTGCATATTGGAGAGGAAATGAAAAGAATAAAATGCTTCAAAGATTTTATGGGGTATCTTTTCCAAAAGCAAGCCAACTTGAAGAACACATGCAAAAACTAGAAGATGCAAAACAAAGAGACCATAGAAAAATAGGAAAGCAATTAGATTTATTTATGACACATGAGCTTGTTGGTTCAGGTCTTCCAATGTATTTGCCAAATGGCGCAACAATAAGAAGATTACTAGAGCAATATATTTTAAATAAAGAAGTAAAATTAGGATATAAACATGTATATACTCCATCACTTGCAAATGTAGCATTATACAAAACAAGTGGACACTGGGATCACTATAAAGATGATATGTTCCCTGTGATGAAAATGGACAATGAAGAAATGGTATTAAGACCAATGAACTGCCCACACCACATGTTAATATACAAAAATGCAATGCATTCATATAGAGATTTACCAATAAAAATTGGAGAACTTGCACACGACTTTAGATATGAAGCGAGTGGAAGTGTTTGCGGACTAGAAAGAGTAAGAGAAATGTGCCAAAATGATGCACATATATTTGTAACACCAGAACAAATAAAACCAGTATTTGGAGAAGTTGTAAATTTAATTCTTTCTGTATATAAAGATTTTGGATTTAAAGATTATACATTTAGATTATCATTAAGAGACAAAGAAAACAAAGAAAAATATTTTGATGATGACGAAATGTGGGAAAATGCAGAAAGTCAATTAAGACAAATACTAACAGAGCTTAACATAGACTTTTATGAAGCAAAAGGAGAAGCTGCATTCTATGGACCAAAATTAGACGTTCAAATAAAAACTGCAATAGGACATGACGTAACAATATCTACATGCCAATTAGACTTCCTATTACCACAAAGATTTGAACTAGAATATATTGGAGAAGATGGAAAAGCACATAGACCAATAGTTATCCATAGAGCAATACTTGGAACATTTGATAGATTTATTTCTTTCTTAATAGAAGAAACAAAAGGTGCTTTCCCAACATGGCTTGCACCAGTACAAGTAAAACTATTACCAATATCTGATAGCCATGTAGAATATGCTAAAAAAGTAAAGGATAAATTAGAAGAAAAGAATATAAGAGTAGAGCTAGATGACAGAAATGAAAAAATAGGATACAAAATAAGAGAAGCACAACTTCAAAAAATACCATACATGTTAGTACTTGGAGATAAGGAAGTAGAAGCAAGTGCTGTAGGAGTGCGTTCAAGAAAAGACGGAGATATTGGCGCTATGAATTTAGATGAATTCGTATCTAAAATAGTAGAAGAAGTAGAAAGTTTTGCTAAATAGAAAAGAAGAGACAATGGAAAAGTGTATAGTAGTAAAAGAGTTTACATGATAATTTATGTAAACTCTTTTACTACAAAATTTGTTAAAATTATAAAACTATGATATAATATTAGTGTATGCACATGCATATAAAACTACAGAAATGGAGGAGTATGGATGGAAAAAGACATTTATTTCCCAGACTTACAACAGGTGTTAGAAACAGTAACTACAATGGATGAGGCTTGGGAAGAGTATATAAAGGCTCTACGATCAAACCCATCTCTTACTAACTTCCTCTATGCCAACAAGCTAGAGGAATTCCGGAACATGCTAGCAATACCGAAGCTTCGTGAACTCGAGCAAGAGTTCAACGAAGTAAAAGAACACTTAAGAAAGATTGCGAAAATGTATGGCGTAAAGATTAGGCTTACAAGACGACAGAAAGATTTTGTAGGATTAAACGAAAAGATTCGTTTATTCTTGCTCAGGAATTCAACACTTGATAAGATTAACGATTTCCTGGGTTTTCGTATCATTTTGTGTACTGAAAGCGAAGATAACCCACAAACGGTTAAACTTTGCTATGAAGTATTAAACAAATTGATTGAATACTTTGTGATGGAACGTGGATGCCTCCTAACAGAGGCGGAACCAATCTTAAAAGATGCATATGTGACAAACGAAGATAGCACAATTGTTATTCCCCAGACGAACATGATACTTCCTGGATTCGAAACCAATGTTAAGGATTACATTCGTAATCCAAAGGCAAATGGTTACCAGAGTCTTCATACAATCGTTAGGAAAACTGATGGTCTTGTGTTTGAAATTCAGATACGCACCATGGCAATGAATACCAGAGCTGAATATGGCTCTGCAAATCATTTGCCATACAAAACTAACAAATACAAAGGCGCAGACATTGAATTGAACTTTACCAATTTGTCAATCCAAGGCTTTCATGCTTCAAAAGATGGTAATATTTGTGACATGGTATGCTTGGTAAAATCCGGTGACCCATTCGGCTTGTTGTAAGAGTTTAGACCGTCTAGAGATAATTCTTTAGGCGGTCTTTTCTATGCAAATAAAAAAATATTAAAAAATAAATATTATCCTAGAATAATGATGTAATGTATGATATAATATTTTACGATAAAAATTATGGAGGGGAAATATGGCTAAAATTACAAAAGAAACAGAAAAAACATTTGAAGAAAATCTAAAATATATTGGTCTAAATTTAAACAAAATACCAACCTTCCTAAAAAAATACGAAGGACTTAATTTTAGACCTTCTAAATCATATGATGAAACAATATATAAAGTATATAAATATGTGAATATAAAGGAAATAGAAATACTAATAACGCCAGAAAATAGATTAACAGATATAAAGCAAAGATATAAATTATCTAGTCCAATTTGTGAATATTTAGATTCAGAAAAAGAAGAAAACATAGAAAAATTTGCTAAATTTATAAAACTCGTAACAACTATAGATAAAGATAGGATAGAAGAAATAGCAAAAGAGCAAGAAGAATTAAATGATAAAATACCTTTTGAAGTAAAATATCCAAATAACTTTATTTGGCAAATATATTATTCTGACTATGCAAAAAAATATTTTATGTTGGTAGCAACAGAAGAGCAAGATAATAATGCTCTATTTTATTTATTAAAAGAACAAATTGCAAATGTAAGGGCTAGAAAACCAAGATATATATTTATTCCAATAAGCCATATGGAATATACCGGAGAATTTTTAAGCAAATCTGAAATAGATGATATAGAAAATTACTTATGGTATTTTACAAAAGAATGGCCAAATATATATGAAGTATTTGATAAAGACGATAATATGTTTATAAAGATAGTAGGAGAAACTAATATTTATGAGAAAATGAGAACTACTTATAGTATAACTCTAGACACAAAAGAAAAGGCAGTAGAGTTATATAAGCTTTTAAAAGCCATGTTTATACTAGCTACAGGTGCAAGAGAAGAATATAATTTTGTTACAAAACTTAATAGTGATGGAGAAATTGAATTTTGGCAAAGTAATACAAAAATAGAATATAACAAATTATCAGAATATATAAAATTAGAGTATTTAGATAAAATAGATAGATTAAAATATGAAGAAAAAGAAAGAAAAGAGCTAAAAAGAAAATTATCTAAATTTAAAATAATAATAGAAGATTTAACACAAGAATATTTGTTAAGACAAAAACAAATAGCTACATTTCTAGAGTGTAAGAAAACATTTTTCGGTAGAGTTAGATATTTCTTCAAGAAAAAAAGGAAAGATGAAAAGATAGTAAAAAAACCAGAAAAAAGAGAACGAAATGAAGAAAAGAAGGATGAAACATTAGAAACTCTATATGGTTTAAAAGAACAATATACAATAGAGGATTTAATAAATATTTGTACTAAATTAGAAGAAATAAAAAAGGAAAACTCGAATTTAACACTTGATTTGAAAGCAATAGAAACTAAAAAAGAAATATTATCTAAAAAAATAGACAATGCGTATTTATATATAAAGGAAATAGATAAATATAAAAAGAGTATTTTTGAATTTTGGAAATTTACAAGTAAAGATGAAATGCAAACTTTAGCAGAAGCAGAAGAGGAAGAAGAAAATGAAAAAACAAAAATAAAAAGATATTTTGACTATGATGCAGATTTAGAAAATTTAGGCATAAAAATGGACGAACTACAAAGAAGGAAGCTTTCTAAAAATGAGACTGATGCAATGTTTGCTATGAGGCTTGTACCAAACTCTTTTAGAGAGGTGGAAGAGAAAACACTAGGTAATGAAGAAGTAGAAGATTTAGAAGAGCAGGAAGAAAGCAAAAAAACAAGAACTAAAAAGAAGAAAGAAACAGCACTAGAAAAAGATTTACAAGAATTACAGGAAGAATATAGAAATGATATAGAAATAATAAATGCTAAAGATTTTGATATTTTTGGAGGACTAGTAGAAGATAAAACGAAAATTAAAGCTATAAATAATGTTAAACATAGAGAAATTGAAAAAGATAAATATAAAGTGCTTAATGTAAATTTAGATACAGATATAGAGGCATATACTTTAAATATACAAAGTTATTTACAGCTAATAAAAGAAGCACTAAACAAAATTGGGTCACCATATGATATGTCTGTATATTGTCTAAATACTAAAAAAAGCATTGAAGGAATGCATATATTCGATATAAATCCTAAAAATGCCATAGAAAAAGAATTAAGAAATAAAAAATCAAAATTAATACTTTGTAAAATAAATATAAAAGAAAATACACCAGCAGTATTTTATACAAATATAATGTTTTATGATAATTTCAATAAAACATTACCAGTTGGGATGAACTTATCAACTGAAATATTATTGGATGCAAATAAATTAAACTTAAAATTTGTTAAAGAAGATAGCTTCTATGTAAACTACAAAGTAGATGAATTTGATTTTAACACAAAAGAAATTGTTGTGTATGAGTATAATGTAGGAGAATAGGAAATAGTAAAAAACTATTTCCTATTTTTGCTATTCTACACATATTAAATTAGATAAAAAATAAAATACAAAAAAGCACTTGACAAAACGAACAAATGGTTGTATTATATAAAACAAAATTACAAACAAGATTTCGTAAGGAGGAATAATTATGATATCTACATTACATATAAAAAATATAGGAATTATAGAAGATTTGTCTATAGATTTTAATGAGGGCTTTAATGTGCTTACAGGAGAAACTGGTGCTGGAAAAACTTTAATAATTGGTGCTTTAGGAATAATTGCAGGAGGAAGATTTTCAAAAGATATGATAAGAAATGGAGAAAAATATTCCTTTGTAGAAGCAAGTATATTTTGCCCAGAGAATCCAAATTCAATAGATGGGAATATCATAGTATCCAGAGAAATATATGCAAATGGAAGAAATTCATGTAAAATTAATGGACGTCTTGCGACTGTAAACGAATTAAAAGAATTTATGGGAGAATATATAGATATACACGGACAGCAAGATAATCAAAATTTATTAAATCCTAGTAAACATATAGCATATTTAGATGATTTTATAGGTGATGAGATATTAACTTTAAAAGCAAATTATATAGAGTTATATAAAAGATATAATGAAATAAATAATGAATTAGATAAAAATTATGGTGACGACAAGGAAAAAGAAAGAAGACTAGATTTACTTAACTATCAGTTAAAAGAAATAGAAAATGCTAAACTAAAAATAGGAGAAGATATAAAACTTAATCAAGAACATAATTTAATGAAAAACTCTGAAAAGTTACAAGAAAATTTGGGAGAAGTAGATGAGAATTTGAGTAATCAAGCAATAGAAAGTGTATCTAATTCAATAAGATGCTTAGAAAAGATTGCATCATGTGGAGAATTGTATGAGGAGAAACTATCTGAACTAAAAAATATATATTACGAAATACAAGAACTTGCAAGAGACGTATCAAACATGAAAGAAGATATATTTTTTGATGAAGAAGAAAGAGATAATGTAGAAAGAAGACTAGATGAAATATTTTCACTAAAAAGAAAATATGGAAATAGCATAGAAGAAATATTAAAGTATAAAGAAAAATTAGAAGCGGAAATCAATGAAATAGAAAACTTAGATGAAATAAATAACAAATTAAAAAAAGAAAAAGAAGCTATAAAAGAGCGAATGTTAGATTTATGTACAGAAATGAATTCAATAAGAGAAAAATATGCAAATATTATTTCTAATAAGATTATTTTAGAATTAAAAGATTTAGAAATGGGAAATGCCACATTAAGGGTTGCTGTAGAAAAATTAGATAACTTTAATTCTAATGGATTAAATAAAGTAGAATTTATGGTATGTACTAACAAAGGAGAAGAAGAAAAAGAACTTTGCAAAATTGCTTCTGGAGGAGAAATGTCAAGAATAATGCTTGCAATAAAAACAGTACTTGCAGAAGTTGATAAAGTTTCTACTTTAGTATTTGATGAAATTGACACAGGAATAAGTGGAAAAGCAGCAAAAGCAGTTGGAGAAAAATTAAAAACAATATCAAATAATCATCAAGTAATGGTAGTAACACATTCTGCTTCAATAGCTGCAAAAGGAAAATATAACTATTATATAAGCAAGAAAACATTAAACGAAAAAACATATACAGAAATAAGAAGATTAAGTGAAGAAGAAGTATTAAAAGAAATTGCAAGAATATCTTCAGGAGATATCACAGATATATCAATAGCTCATGCAAAAGAACTAAGAAAAGCATCATAAAATTAGCTTGAAATATTTACTAAAAAGAGTAAATAATTGGTTTACAAAAATAGTAAAATAGTATATAATATTAAATGTATAAAAAGTGCCACGAACACTTAAACGGAGGGAGATATTATGGAGAACAATAATGAAGGACAAGAATTAGATTTAAACCAATTAATGCTAGTTAGAAGGGAAAAATTAGACAAATTAAAACAAGAAGGAAAAGATCCATATAAAATAACAAAATTTAATAGAACACATAAAAGTAAAGAGATAATAGATAATTATGAAGAATTAGAAGGAAAAGAAGTAGTGGTAGCCGGAAGACTTATGGCTAAAAGAATTATGGGAAAAGCATCTTTTTGCCATATTCAAGATAGTGAAGGGAAAATTCAAAGCTATGTTAGTATAAATGACCTTGGAGAAGAAAGCTATAAAGCATTTAAAGAAGATGATATAGGAGATATTATAGGAATAACTGGATTTGTATTTAAAACAAAAACCGGAGAAATTTCAATACATGCTAAAGAAGTAACACTTTTATCAAAATCTTTAAGACCGCTTCCAGAAAAATTCCATGGACTAAAGGATACGGATTTAAGATACAGACAGAGATATGTGGATTTGATAGTAAATCCAGAAGTTAAAGATACATTTAGAAAAAGAACTGAAATAATAAAAGAAATGAGAAGGATTCTTGATGAAAAAGAATATATTGAAGTAGAAACACCAATACTTAATACAATAGCTGGTGGTGCTTCAGCAAGGCCTTTTATTACACATCATAACTCACTTGATATAGACATGTATTTAAGAATCGCAACAGAGTTATACTTAAAGAGATTAATAGTTGGTGGATTTGATAGAGTTTATGAAATAGGTAGAATATTTAGAAATGAAGGTATGGATTTAAAACATAATCCAGAGTTTACAAGTATAGAATTATATCAAGCTTATGCAGATTTAGAAGATATGATGAATATTACAGAAGAATTAGTTACAAAAATAGCCATGAAAGTTCTAGGAAAAACAAAAATAACATATCAAGGACAAGAAATTGATTTAACACTAGGAAACTGGAGAAGAATTACTATGATAGATGCAGTAAAAGAAGCAACAGGAGTTGATTTCCATACAATTAATACAGATGAAGAAGCAATGAGAGCTGCTAAGGAAGCTGGTGTTCCGGTAGATCCTATTAAAACTACTAGAGGAGATATTATAGCTGCATTCTTTGATGAAAAAGTAGAAGAAACATTAATTCAACCAACATTTATATATGAATATCCAATAGAAAATTCACCACTTGCTAAAAAGATGGAAAATGATGAAAGAATGACACAAAGATTTGAATTATTTATCGGCGGAAGAGAATATGCTAATGCATTTGCAGAATTAAATGACCCAATAGACCAATATGAAAGATTTTTAGCTCAAGTAAAGCAAAGAGAAGCAGGAGATGACGAAGCTAATATGATGGATACAGACTTCGTAACAGCTCTTGAATATGGCATGCCTCCAACAGGTGGTATGGGCATGGGAATTGATAGATTAGTAATGCTTCTTACAGATGAAGCATCAATAAGAGATGTACTTTTATTCCCTACAATGAAGCCATTAAATAATGGTTAATGTAACTAATATATAAAGATAGAGTAAAAAGGAGATTAATCATGCCAAAAGAATTAAGCGATTTTTTAAAAACAGCTTATAAATATGGAAAAGTCAAAGATTTAAAAGATGCATTTGAAGAATATCCTGTTGAAGAAGAATGGCATAAAGGTAAAGTAGAAAATGTATTAAATGAAGATTATAAGTCTTATAGCTTTTATGAAATTGGAGACATAGTTTTTGTTAAAGAATATAGCTATCCTGATGGAAAAAAAGGTGAAAACCATTTCTTCGTAATAATTGATCAAGATAATACTGCTGTTCCAATAGAAAATTTTGGCATGCTTGTATCTTCTAATCTAAATAAATTAAAATTTAAAACTAATAAATTATTAGAAAAAGATGAAAAAAATAATTTACACAAAGACAGTTTAGTGAAAACAGATATTATATATAAAATTCCAAATGAACAAATAATTTTCAAAATTGGTATTGTAAGTTATGAAAAAATAGAAGAATATAGAAAAAGTTTTTATGATAATTTAAAGAGCGAAACTATGTAATATAGAATAAAACAATAAGAATACTCATAATAAATAATAAATTCAAAAATACTTTGCAAATAAAATATGGCAAATAAAATATGGGGAAATTTACTTAAATATATTAGAAAAGGATTTTGCTTATGTATATAGATAGAAGATTTATATTTTTAATTATAGCATTAATGCTATTTAGCTCTTTAATGAGCCTATTCTCAAGAGAAGGTGCATTGCTTAGTTTTGTTATTTCTATACCAGGAATATTAATAGCAATAACATTTCATGAGTTTGCTCATGCATTTGCGGCAGATAAATTAGGGGATGATACTCCAAGAAGACAAGGAAGACTGAATTTAAATCCGTTTAAGCATTTAGATTTATTTGGTACAATAATGTTAGTGTTTGCTGGATTTGGATGGGGTAAACCAGTAGAGATAGACCCTAGAAACTTTAACAGAAACATGTCACTCTCTAAAGCAGAAGCGATTGTATCAGCGGCAGGACCATTAATGAACTTTATACTAGCAATTGTATTCGAAGTTGTTTTTTGCTTAATAGTCTTATTTGCGCCAGGAGTAAGTGTAGTTAATGGAATAGATGGAATTACCATATTAACTTCAAGTCAAGCAGTAAGCATTGCAATCGATATAATACAAAGTATAATAGCAATTAATATAGGCTTGGGAGTATTTAATTTAATCCCATTACCACCACTAGATGGTTCAAAAATATTATGCGGATTTTTACCATATAATGCAAAAAATTGGATAGAATCACATAGTCAAATATTTGAAATAATATTTATAGCATTATGGATTGTAGGAATATTAAGTTTAATAGTAAGACCAATAATTTTAGGTGTAAATGGAGGATTAACATATTTATTTATGCAAATGTTTGGAATAATATAAATAAAAAGGAAAATATATGGCATAAAAATTAATAGGAGAAGGAATGAAAGATATAATCACATTAGGAATTGAATCAAGTTGTGACGAAACCTCTGTAGCAGTAGTAAAAAATGGTAGAGAGGTTTTGTCGAATGTTATAAATTCACAAATTAAAATACACGAAAAATTTGGAGGTGTTGTACCAGAAATAGCTTCTAGAAATCATATAGAAGCCATTTCTGGTGTAACAGAAGAAGCAATAAAAGAAGCAAAAGTCACATATCAAGATATAGACAATATAGCATGTACATATGGTCCAGGATTAGTAGGCGCTTTACTTGTAGGAGTATCTTATGCAAAAGGTTTAAGCTATGCTCTAAATAAGCCTCTAACAGGAACTAATCATATAGAAGGACATATCGCAGCAAATTACATAACTCACAAAGAACTAAAACCACCTTTTTTATGTTTGATAATCTCTGGTGGACATACTCATTTAGTACATATTAAAGATTATGATAAATTTGAAATAATAGGTAAAACTAGAGATGATGCAATAGGAGAAGCATTTGATAAAGTGGCTAGAGTTATTGGACTTGGATATCCTGGAGGACCAAAAGTAGATAATTTAGCAAAAGAAGGAAAGGCAAGTATAGAATTACCTAAAACACATATTGATGGATTAGATTTTAGCTTTAGTGGAGTAAAAACAGCTATAATAAATTTACACCATAAAAATCCAGATATAAATAAAGCGGATTTGTGTGCAAGCTTCGAAAAGTATGTAACAGACATTTTACTAGAAAATAGTTTAAAAGCATCAGAAAAATTAGGAATAAAAACTATTGCTTTAGCAGGAGGAGTATCAGCCAATTCGTATATTAGAAAAGAATTTATAAAACTAGAGGATAGCGGATACAAAATATATTATCCAGAGCCAATACTATGTACAGATAATGCGGCAATGATAGCTTCTGCGGGATATTATAGATATATTTCAGGAGTGGTATCTGATTTAGAATTAAATGCTGTGCCAAATTTAAAAATAGAAAATTAGATAGGAGTTTAGAATGTCAATATATGCAATAGCAGATTTACATTTATCGTTCCTACATAATAAGCCAATGGACATATTTGGAGATAATTGGGAAAATCACGCTGAAAAGATAAGAAATAATTGGATAAAAAAAGTAAAGCAAGAAGATTATATAATTCTTCCAGGCGATTTTTCGTGGGAAATGAACTTAAAAGACACTAAACTAGATTTTGAGTATTTAAATAACTTGCCAGGCAACAAAATATTGCTAAAAGGAAATCATGATTATTGGTGGACCACTATATCAAAAATGAATAATTTTTTAAAAGAAAATGGATATAAAAACATAGAGTTTTTATACAATAACAGCTATTTAGTAGAAAATAAAATAATTGTGGGAACAAGAGGATGGAATGTACTAGATACAGATAATAATAGTAAAATGATAAAAAGAGAAAATGCGAGATTAGAATTATCAATTAAAGATGGAATAAATAAATTTGGAAATAATAAAGAAATCGTAGCTTTTATGCATTATCCACCAATTAATAGAAATATAAATGGAATTACGGAAAAAACAGATTTTGTCAAAACATTAGAAAAATATAATATACATAGATGCTATTATGGACATTTACATGGAACAGCTCATAAAGATGCAATAGAAGGAAAAGTACAGAAAATTGAATATAAGTTAATAAGTGCAGATTATTTAGACTTTGATTTAATTGAGATATAAGGAGAGAAAAATATGGGAAGAAATGTCGAAATAAATATTCCAATGTTTATAGGCATAATATTATTAGTTGCAATTGTAACAGCTGTATTAGTATTTGGCGTAAATAAGGCAAAAGAGTTAATGACAGAAAGTAATTATGATTATAGTGAAGGTGCAAATACGATAGAAAGTTGGTTTGATCGTAATACGTTAGAAAATGAACAGGCAAATATAGATAATACAAACTTAATTGAAAGCAACAATATTATTAACGAATTAAATATATAATAACCCGTACTTGTAATATAACATATACATATAATATTATAGTAAAATACCATAAAAAAATATGTAAACTATTGCAAAATAAAAAAAATGTGATATAATAATTAAGCTTATTAGAAATATAACATGAAAGGAATGAAAAAAATGAGCGTAAAAGTAGAAAATACAGAAAACAAAAACGAAGTTAAATTAACATTTAATATCGAATCAGAAAAATTTGATGAAGCAATGAAGAAGGTGTATGCTAAAACTGCAAAATATTTTAACATACCTGGATTCAGAAAAGGAAAAGCACCAATGCAATTAGTTGAAAGACAATATGGTTCAGCTATATTTTATGAGGATGCTTTTAATGAATTAGTTCCAGATATATATGATGAAGCAATTAAAGAAAATAAAATAGAAGCTGTTAGTAGACCAAATATAGATATAGTTCAAATGGAGAAAGGAAAAGAATTAATTTTTACAGCTACAGTAGAAACAAAACCAGAAGTTGAACTTGGAAAATATAAAGGTATAGAAATTAAGAAAATAGAGTATACTACAACAGATAAAGATATAGAACATGAATTAGGACACATGGCTGAAAGAAATGCAAGACTAGTAACTGTTGAAGACAGAGCTGTAGAAAAAGGAGATATAACAACTATAGACTTCGAAGGCTCTATTGATGGTGTTCAATTTGAAGGTGGAAAAGCAGAAAACCATGAATTAGAGATAGGAAGCAATACTTTTATACCAGGATTTGAAGACCAAATAATTGGTATGAAACTAGAAGAAGAAAAAGATATAAAAGTTAAATTCCCAGAAGACTATTTCTCTAAAGATTTAGCTGGAAAAGATGCTGTATTTAAAGTAAAATTACATGAAATAAAGAAAAAAGAATTACCAAAAATAGATGATGAATTTGCAAAAGACGTTAGTGAATTCGATACTATTTCCGAATTGAAGAATAGTATAAAAGAAAAATTAGATACAGAAAACACAGAAAAAGCTAAATATGAGACAGAGGAAGAAGCTATAAAAGTTGTATGTGATAATACAAAATTAGATATTCCAAATGGTATGATAGAATTAGAAATTGATAATATGATAAAAGATATGGAAACAAGATTATCATACCAAGGTCTAAACTTAAATCAATATCTTCAAATAATGAATAAGACAGAAGCTGAAATAAGAGAAAACTTCAAAGAACAAGCTGAAAGATCTATTAAATCTAGATTAGTGCTAGAAGCAATAGTTAAAGCTGAAAATTTTGAAGTTACACCAGAAGAAGTTAGCGAAAAAGTAAAAGAAATGGCAAGCCAATATGGTAGAAAAGAAGAAGAACTTTTGGAAAATGAACAATTAAAAGAATACATAGAAAGTAATTTAAAAACACAAAAAGCTATAGAATTTATAGTTAAAAATGCAAAGAAGAAATAATTAATATAGAAGGTTAGGGGGAAATTATATTTATTATATATGAAAAATATAAAATAAAGATATTTAACCACTGACCTTTTTATATTAAATAAAAAATAATATTTAATAATGCTTAAATTTTATTTTTAAGTACATAATTAAGTATATAATTAAAATGTAATCAAAAATATAAAAAACAAGGAGGAATTTTAAAATGGAGAAGAACAGTTTAGTTCCATATGTTATAGAACAAACAGCGAAAGGAGAAAGATCTTATGATATTTTCTCAAGATTATTAAAAGATAGAATAATATTTTTAGGAGAAGACGTAAATCCAACGTCAGCAAGTTTAGTTATAGCACAATTACTATTTCTTGAGTCAGAAGACCCTGATAGAGAAATTAGCTTATATATAAACAGCCCTGGTGGTTCCATTACGGATGGTATGGGAATAGTAGACACAATGAACTACATAAAATGCCCTGTTACAACTATTTGTATTGGTATGGCAGCAAGCATGGGTGCAGTACTTTTAGCATCAGGAGAAAAAGGAAGAAGATTTGCAACACCTAATGCAGAAATTTTGATACACCAACCATTAATAGGAGGAAGTGGACTTTCAGGACAAACAACAGAAATAAAAATACATGCAGACCACATGGTAAAAACTAGAGAAAAATTAAACAAATTATTAAGTGAAAGAACAGGTCAAAGCTTAGACGTAATTATGAGAGATACAGAAAGAGATAACTATATGACAGCAGAAGAAGCATTAAAGTATGGACTTATAGATGGAATTATGGATAAAAGAAAATAATATAATATTTAAATGAATTAGAAGAACTAAAAGATAAGAAAAATAAAGAGTGAGAAAGGAAATAAAAATGTCAAATAATAAGCAAAAAAATGTGAGATGCTCTTTTTGTGGAAAATCACAAGATGAGGTAGATAGAATAATTGCGGGCCCTGGAGTATACATTTGTAGCGATTGCATAAAAGTTTGCTCAAACATAGTAGAAGACGATTTATATGAAGATGATGAAATAACATATACAACAACAGAACAAGAAGAATTACCAAGTCCTGCAGAGATTAAAGACATACTAGATACTTATGTAATAGGACAGGAAGAAGCAAAGAAAACTTTGGCTGTTGCAGTATATAACCACTATAAACGTATAAATAGTAAAGAAGAAAAAGATGATGTAGAACTTCAAAAAAGTAATGTACTATTACTTGGACCAACAGGATGCGGAAAAACATTGCTTGCTCAAACACTTGCAAAAATATTAAAAGTACCATTTGCAATAGCAGATGCAACAACACTTACAGAAGCAGGATATGTTGGAGAAGACGTAGAAAATATATTGTTAAAACTAGTTCAAGCAGCAGACTATGATATAGAAAAAGCAGAAAAAGGAATAATATATATAGATGAAATAGATAAAATTTCAAGAAAATCTGAAAATCCATCTATAACAAGAGACGTAAGTGGAGAAGGTGTACAACAAGCATTACTTAAAATAATAGAAGGAACAGTAGCTTCTGTACCTCCACAGGGAGGAAGAAAGCACCCACACCAAGAATTCTTACAAGTTAATACCTCAAACATATTGTTTATATGTGGAGGTGCTTTTGAAGGATTAGAGAATATTGTAAAAGAAAGAATAGGTAAAAAATCTATTGGATTCGGTGCTACAATAGAAAGCAATAAAGACATAGATAAGTATAAAGTATTTGAACAATTACTACCACAAGATTTACTAAAATTTGGCTTAATACCAGAATTTGTAGGACGTTTACCAATAATTGCGACATTAGAAGAATTAGATAGAAAAGCATTAATAGACATTGTAACAAAACCAAAAAATGCTTTAGTAAAACAATATAAAAAGCTTCTAAAAATGGATAATGTTGAACTAGAATTTGAACCAGAAGCATTAGAGTTAATTGTTGATAAAGCAATAGAAAGAAAAACTGGTGCTAGAGGTTTACGCTCTATTATAGAGGAAATAATGAGAGATATTATGTTTGAAATACCATCAAATCCTAAAATAGAGAAATGTATTGTTACAAAAGAAACAGTTTTAAATGGTGCATCACCAAAGCTTGTTATTAACAATACAAGGGAAATGCCAAGAAAAAATAATATTAATAAAAGAGTATCTACTAAAAGTAATGCAACAACGGCATAGTATAAATGGCACAATAGGAGGTAATAGTATATGGGGAAATTTTTGGAAAAAGCGGGATGGACTTCAATAATAACTTCATTAGTATTAGCATTTATAGGTGGTGTTATGATATATAACCCACAAACAACTATGCAATTTATTTCTACGGTATTAGGAATATTCTTTATAGTGATTGGAGTAATAAAATTAATAAACTATTTTGTAGCAAGAGGAAACTCAAGTTTATTTAATAACGATATTGCTTTAGGAATTATCTCAATACTTATAGGATTAGTAGTAATGGTATATAGTAGTACAATAGAAAATATATTTAGAATTATGATAGGAATTTGGATTATATACAGTGGATTTACAAGACTTACACTATCATTTAAATTAAAAAATATAAATGAAAAAATATGGGCATTTGTATTGATCCTATCAGTATTAATGGTAATTGGTGGAATATATGTAACATTCTATCCAGGTGCATTAATAATTACTGTAGGAATAATATTATTAGTATATGCAATAATGGATTTAATAGAAAGCTTTATATTTATGAGAAATATAAAAGACATGGAGTAAGAAAAATAGTAAAAGGGCGGGCTTTAAGTGAGTTTGCCCTTCTTCTATTATTTATTACAACATTGCTGGAATTTATTAAAAATTTATGAAAAAGCTTTCCTTTTTAGTTAATATATTATATAATAAATGAGTAAATTTATAAAAGATAAAATAGATAAAGCATTAATATATTTATTTGATCAAAGGAGGTTTATCATGCCAGGAGAAGATGATAAAACTAAAATGTATAAAATTCAAAACACAAGTAATAGAAGCGGAAAAAGAAGTAGCAATGAGGATACAAAGAAAATGAAAAAAATTAAAGGAAAGAAAACAAAAAAAGAAAAGAAACACCCTAAACTTCGTAAATTTATAAAAATATTTATAATCCTATGTATATTGTTGTGCTTAGCAGCAGTTGGTGTATTTGCAGCAATATTTTTCGGAGATACTTGGGAAATATCAGAATCAGATTTAGTAATAAAAATGCAAAACTCAAGTACATATAATAATGAAGGAGAGTTACTTCATAAACTTAATGGTGAAGAAAACAGGCAGATAATATCATTATCAGAGATGGGACAATATATTCCAAAAGCCTTTATAGCAATAGAAGATGAAAGATTTTATGAACATAGTGGAATAGACTTATACAGAACAGCGGGTGCAATAGTTACGTATGTATTAAATGGGGGGAACTCTTCATTTGGTGGTAGTACAATTACACAACAATTAGTTAAAAACTTAATGGAAGATGACGAGGACAGTATAGAAAGGAAAATAAGAGAATGGTCACGTGCATATAAAGTTGAAAAAATGATATCAAAAAGTCAAATACTAGAACTATACCTAAATGAAATATTTATGGGTGGCACAGCATATGGAGTAGAAAGTGCATCAAATTACTATTTCGATAAATCAGCAGATGAATTAAGTTTAGCAGAATCTGCATTTTTAGCAGGTATAAACCATTCACCAAACTACTATAACCCATTTGAGGGAGAGGATAATGAAGAAGATATAAAAACAAGAACAAAAACTGTTTTAGGACAGATGCTAGTAGTAGAAGACCAAGATGGTAACACATTTATAACACAAGAACAATATGATGAAGCAATAGCAGAAGTAGATGCAGGATTAAAATTTAAAGAAGGAGAATTCTCTGCAACATCAGATCTATCCTTCCTAGAAGTAGATGCTATAAATCAAGTTATAGAAGACATGATGGAAGAATATGACATGAATTATGATGCCGCTAAAACAAGAGTATATAACAATGGATACAAAATATATACAACACAAGATAATGAAATACAAGATAGACTAGAAGAAGAATACTTAAAAGACGATTATATATATGATGCTACAAGTAAATATGCAGAAGAAGGAGATCATACTCAATCAGCTATGGTAATTATAGATCATACTAATGGTCAAGTGGTAGGCTCTGTAGGAGGGCTTGGAGAAGATTCACCAACTTATGGTAAGAATAGAGCATCAGATTTAAATAGACAACCAGGTTCATCAATAAAACCACTAGCTGCTGTAGCACCAGGATTAGAAGATAATGTAATTACGGCAGCAACAGTATATGATGATTCACCAACAAGCTTCGGAGGAGAGTCATTTAATAATTCAACAGGATATTTAGGATTAATTACTGTAAGAGAAGCTATAAAAAATTCTTCAAACATTGTCAATATGAAAATTCTTTCAAATGTTGGACCAGATAGAGCAATAGATTTCTTAAATGAAGCAGGTTTAACTAACTTTAATAAAGATGAAGATTCAATGTTAACATTAGTATTAGGAGGAAGTGTAAATGGTACCTCTCCATTACAAATGGCAGCAGCTTATGCAATGATTGCTCGTGGAGGAGAATATATAGAGCCAACATTCTATACTAAAGTAGAAGATGCAAATGGCGAGGTAATATTAGAAGCAGAACAAGAAACAAGAAGAGTAATGTCAGAAGGAAATGCTTATGTATTATCAGAAATATTAACTGCACCAACAACAAGTGGAGGTACTGCTTGGACATGTGCAATACCTGGAATGGAAGTTGCGGCAAAAACAGGTACTACTTCAGACTATTATGATTATTGGCTTTGCGGATTTACTCCATATTATGCAGCAGCAACATGGTTTGGATACGATTATAACGAAGAAATACCAGGTAATAACCATTCTAGAACAATATGGTCAAATGTAATGACCGATATTCATGAAGACTTAGAAGGAAAAGATTTTAAAAGACCAAGCAACATAGTAACCGCTAAAATATGTATGGACTCAGGAAGAGCAGCTACAGACGAATGTACAAGAACTTATACAGAAGTATTCGTATCAGGAACTGTACCAGGAAAATGTGACGGACATAAAACAGTAGAAATATGTAAGGAAACAGGAAAACTTGCAACAGAGTACTGTCCAGAAACAGAAAAGAAAACATATTTATCTACACCAGAAAAAGAAGTAAATCCAAGTTGGAAGACAAATGCTGGTAAAAAATACGAAGAAATAAAGGATACTTGTACAAAACATACAGCAGATACAATGACAATAACAGTTGAAAATGTAGTTGGAATGACAATATCGGAAGCAAGAAAGGCGTTAAGCGGACTTAACATACAAACTAGATATAGTACAGATACTTCACAGCCAAATGGAGTTGTATTAGAACAAAATATAGCAGAAGGTACAAAGCTAAAAAGAGGCGGCACAATAATACTTACTGTAAATGACATAGAAGAAGAACCAGAAGAACCAGAAGAGCCAACTGATCCAGAAGGAAATGAAACAGTAGAAGTAAATGAAGTAGTAGATACAAACACAATTACTTAAAAAACTTTACTTGAAGGAGGGTTTTATGCAAATAAAGCTATATAATACATTAAATAAGCAAAAAAATGACTTCGTTCCCCTAGAAGGGAACGAGGTTAGGATATATTCATGTGGGCCAACAGTGTATAGCTATGCTCATATAGGTAATTTTAGAACTTATGTATTTATGGATAACTTAAGAAGAGTTTTAAAATATAACGGATATACATTAAAGCATGTAATGAACATAACTGATGTTGGACATTTGGAATCAGATGCGGATGAGGGTGAAGATAAAATGTTAAAAGCAGCAAGAAAAGAGCACAAGAGCCCTTATGAAATAGCAGAATTCTACACAAAGGCATTTTTTAAAGATATGGACAAATTAAACATAGATAGACCAGAAATAATTGCTAAAGCAACAGAACATATACCAGAAATGTTAGAATTTGCTAAAAAAATTGTAGAAAATGGATATGGATACGAAACAAGTACAGCAATATATTTTGACGTATCAAAATTAGATAAATACCCAGTATTATCAAATAGAAATGTAGATGACCAAATTGCTGGTGCAAGAGTAGACGTAGACCCAGAAAAAAGAAATCCATATGATTTTGCGATATGGATAAAAGCACCAGAAAACCATATAATGAAATGGGATAGCCCATGGGGATTATCATATCCTGGGTGGCATTTGGAATGTTCTGCTATGTCTAAAAAATATTTAGGAGAAGTATTTGATATACATACAGGCGGAGTAGATCATATACCAACACACCATGAAAACGAAATAGCACAAAGCAAAGGCGCTTTTGGAAAAATACCTGCTAAAACTTGGATGCACGTAGAATTTCTACAAGTTGATGGTGGAAAAATGTCAAAAAGCCTAGGAAATGTATATACTATATCTGACCTTGAAGAAAAAGGAATAGAACCTTTAGCATATAAACTATTTTGCTATACAGCACACTACAGAACGAAATTAAACTTTACATTTGAAGGAGCGTTGGCATCACAAAAAGCACTAAATAGACTAAGAGAAGGTTATATAAAACACAAAAATGGAAATGATAATGTAGAAGAAAGCTTGCTAGAAGAATACAAGAATAAATTTTTAGAAGCAATAAATGATGATTTAAATATACCATTAGCTATGGGAATTATATGGGAACTCGTTAGGAATGAATCAAAATCTAAAAAAATAGCAGAGTTATTAATCGATTTTGACCAAGTATTAGGACTAGATTTAACAAATTCTGAAAAATATATAGAAAGTCAAAAAGAATTAGAATTACCAGAAGAGATTAAAGAGTTATTAGAAAAAAGAAAAAAAGCAAGAGAAGAAAAAAAATGGGCATTATCAGATGAGTTAAGAGACAATATAAAGGAAAAAGGCTATATTGTTAAAGATACAAAAGAAGGAATGACAGTAGAAAAGATATAGCGAAAGGAGAAAACGGTGGAAAAGGAAAAGCAAAAGCTTTCGTTTTTTAGTAAAATTAAAACCAGTGTGCTAGATTTTGATGGATATCAAAATCTAGCAGCTGAAAAAGTAAGTAGTACAATTGGATATATTGCTTTAATTATTCTAATATTTAGCATAGTAATATCTATTACATATGTATGTGAATTTTGGTCTACAATAAATAAAGCAAAAGAATATATAAATACTGAAATTTCAGAAATTAAATATGAAAATTATGAATTAGATATAACGCCAAATAATGGAGAAGAAACAATTGAAATAAATACTGAAAATGGCGGACAACCTGTAGTGATTGTAAATACTAAAGCCGATACGGAAGAAGAAATTAATGAGTGTATTAATAACATAAAATCACAAAAAAATGGAATATTAATTTTAAAAGATAAAATAATAATAAAAAGTGAGGCTTCTGATGATACAATAGAATACACATATAAACAAATTTCAGAAGAATACAATATAAATAAGATAGATAAGGAAGAATTAATAAACATATTATCAGGTAGAGAAATGGCAATAGCATTATGCATACTTGCTGCAATCTTAGTATTATATATGTTTATACTATACGTATCTAGTATATTAATAGATATATTCTTGCTTTCAATATTAACATATATAGTATCAAGAATTTCTGGTTTAAGGCTAAAATATAGTGCAATATATAACATAGCAACATATTCATTAACTTTACCATTAATATTAAATATTATATATTTTGTTGTAAATAGTTTAACAGGATTTACAATAGAGTATTTCCGAGTAATGTATAATGCAGTAGCTTCAATATATATAATTACAGCAATATTAATGATAAAATCTGACGTTATAAAAAAACAATATGAACTTAACAAAATAATTGAAGAGCAAGAAAGAGTAAAAGCAGAATTAAAAAGAAAAGAAGAAGAAAAAAGAGAACAAGAGGAACAAGAAAGAAGAGAAAGAGAAAAAGAAAAGGAAAGAGAAAAAAAGAAAAAACAAGAAGAAAAGAAAGATAAAGGAAAAATAGGTAAAGAGCCAGAAGGGGATAATGCTTAAAAACAAATAAGCTTAAAGGAAAGGAAAAGTCAAAAATGGAAGAAAAGCAAAAAAATAATGAACAAAACAAGAAAAAACAATATCTGTTAGCTGGAATTTTAATAGTTTTGGTAATTGCAATAGCATTTGCAGTCTACTTTATTACAGCAGATGGAGATAAAGAAGACGAAAAAGAGCTTGCCTATACAGAACTTATTCAAGAACTAAATGATGGAAATGTAGAAAAAATTGAAATGACAGTTGGAAGTACAACAATTAAAGTAAAACTAAAAAATATAGAAGAGGAAAAGAGGGCAATAGTTCCAAGTACACAGGCATTTACAGAGTTTATACAACAAAAAGTTGATGAAGGAAATAATGAATTTGAACTTATGCAAAAGCCAACAAATGCATTAGTATCAATAGGAACAACTCTATTTTCACTATTACCAACAATATTACTAGTAGTACTTATTATACTATTCTTCAAAATGCAAGGCTTAGGAGATAAAGGTAAAGTATATGATAGTGAAACCACAAAATCAAAAATGACATTCGATGACGTAGCTGGCTTAGAAGAAGAAAAACATGAAATGATAGAGATAGTTGACTTCTTAAAGAATCCAGAAAGATTTAACAAAATGGGTGCAAAAATTCCTAGAGGAGTACTTCTTTGTGGACAACCTGGTACAGGTAAAACATTAATTGCAAAAGCAATAGCAGGAGAAGCAAAAGTACCATTCATATCAATGAGTGGTTCAGAATTTATTGAAATGTTTGCCGGACTTGGTGCATCAAGAGTAAGAAAACTATTTGAAAAAGCAAAAAAAATATCTCCTTGTATAATATTTATAGATGAAATAGACGCGATAGGCTCAAGAAGAAATACAAGTGGTGGTGCAGAATCAGAAAATAACCAAACATTAAACCAATTACTTGTAGAAATGGATGGATTTGATACAGATGAGACTGTAATAGTTTTAGCTGCAACAAATAGACCAGAAATGTTAGATAAAGCACTTTTAAGACCAGGAAGATTTGACAGAAGAATAACAATAGGACTTCCAGACATGAGAGGAAGAGAAGCAATATTAAAAATTCATGCTAAAGAAAAGACATTTGCAGAAGACGTTAATTTAAAAAGTATTGCAGAAGATACAGCAGGATTTACAGGTGCAGACTTAGCAAATATCTTAAATGAAGCTGCAATAATAGCTACAATCAATGAGCATGAAGCAATTACAAATAAGGATATAGAAGATGCAGTAAAGAAAGTTACAGTAGGACTTGAAAAACAAAGTAGAGTAATATCAGAAAAAGATAAAAAACTTACTGCATACCATGAAGCAGGACATGCAATAGTAAGTAGTAGACTAGAAACACAAAAAGGCGTAAAAGAAGTATCTATCATACCAAGAGGAGTAGCTGGTGGATATACAATGTATAAATCTGATGAAGATAAATACTATATATCAAAAACAGAAATGGAAGAAAAAATGATAGCCCTAATGGGTGGTAGAGCAGCAGAAAAAATAGTCTTAAATGATATATCTACAGGTGCAAGTAATGACATAGAAGTTGCAACAAATATTGCAAAAGACATGATAACAAAATATGGTATGAGCGAAACATTAGGACCAATTTCAATAAATACGGAACAAGATCCATACGAGTTACAAATGTTAGGACAAAAATTTGGCGATGCAATAGGTGCAGAAGTAAAAATATTGCTAGACAACGCATATACTACAGCACAAAAATTAATTAGAGAGAATATGGACAAATTAGACAAAGTAGCAGGTGCATTATTAGAAAGAGAAGTAATCTCTGCAGAAGAATTCCAAGAATTAATAAAATAAAAAGAAAATGGAACGAGGGGACACACAATTCGTTCCATTTTATGTTATTTGCTTAATAAGTGAAATATTGCTATGTTCTGCCTTACTGTTTTCAAAAATGGAACGAATTGTGTGTCCCCTCGTTCCAAAGCTTAATTTCTCGTCCATTTAAGTACTTTAAGGTTCCAGCATCTGTTACAAAATTAAATTTTAAAATATAGCTACAAAGTTGTTGAGATTTATATCCAAAACGTTTATTAACTTCATTTATACCATATTTTCCATCTCCTATTATAGGAAGTCCTATATTTGCTAAATGAGCTCTAATTTGGTGAGTTTTGCCAGTATGTAGTTCAATATCTAAAATACTGTAATTTTCTTTTCCATTTCTTTCTAATAACGTATATGAAGTTTGAATTTCTACATAACCTGTTTTAGGAGTATCTGAAATATATACCATAGCTTTTTTATTATCTTTAAACAAATATGCTGTTAGTTCTTCATGTTTATTTTTAGGAATTCCATATACTTTAGCTAAATAGTGTTTTTCAATTTCTTTATTCTTAAATTTATTCAATAATATTTTTAAAGCTTCCTCGTTTTTTGCAAATAAAAGTAAGCCGGTTGTATTTCTATCCAACCTATGGCATGGTGATATATATGAATATTCTTTTTCTAATATACTAGTTACAGAGTCTTTTCCAACTACTTCAATATTATCTGGCTTATTAATAATTAAAATATTTTCATCTTCATAAATTTTTTCCAAATTTAAATTCTTAAAAAGCAATTCATCAATAATATATACAGTAATATTATCTCCAAAATGAACTATAGTATCTTCATTTATTTTTATATCATTAATTCTAATATCTTTCTTCCTAAATGCTTTGTATAAAGTGTTTTTAGTAAGTCCACTGAAATTAAAATATAGGAAATCACTTATTTTTTTATTATCAAATTTTTTATCTACAATTAATTTTTGCATATCATATAACTCCTATTAAAGATATGCAATATTATATCATAAAATAATATAAAATAAAAATGCCACCTGAGGAAAATCCTCAAACGGCATTACTTTTAGTTTTCTCCTGGTAAGAAATAGTCAACAACTCCATAAACTAAAGCACCTACTATTGCTGCCATCCAAGAAATTGTATATCCTGAAACAAAGTATTGAGTTACATATAATACTACTGCTGCTAAAACAAAACCTACAAAACCTTTACCAAAGGCACTAGCATGAAGACCAGTAAATCTTGCAAGTAAGTAATCTATTACAGTAAGAACTACTGCACCTGCTGCTAAAGCCCAAATATTACTAATTTGAAAACCAGGTGTAAAGAATGCAGTTATACCAAGAACTATTGCAGCTGTTATTAATCGTCCAATAATTTGCCACACTGTAGAAGTATTGCTTCTAGTTTGAGCCTCATTATTTTCCATAGTAAAAACCTCCTTAAATCTATTTAAATAGATTTAATATCAAGGATTATTTTTTGTTAAAGAGAGATAAAAAACAAAAAAGAAAGTTTCAAATATATAAATTAAATTCTAAAAACTTCAAAAAAGTTTCAAAAACATAAAATAGGCAAAAAATAATCCTTGATATTACTTTTATTATTCGCTGAAAAAAATATTTTATTCAAAAGATTAATATAAATATGAAAAATATAAAAACTAGATTGAATAATAACTAAAAAAATGTAAAGAATATAAATATAAAAATTAAAAAATAAAGGAAAAAGTATGTTAATAATATTTATTAGATCAATTTTACTTTACATAATTGTGTTAGTCGTTATGAGATTAATGGGAAAAAGAGAAATAGGTCAATTACAACCATTTGAGCTTGCTATCTCAATAATGATAGCAGACTTAGCATCTACTCCAATGGCAGATACAGGAATTCCAATAACTAATGGAATTATTCCAATTTTAGCACTTTTAGTTATGCATTTAATTATTTCAATACTTAATATTAAAAGTATAAAAGCAAGAGAAATTTTATGTGGCAAGCCGTCAATATTAATATATAGGGGAAAAATAAATGAGAAAAATCTAAAAAAAGAAAGATTTACAATAAATGAATTAGAAGAAAGATTAAGAGGAAATAATGTTGTAAACATTGGAGACGTAGAGTATGCAATATTGGAAACTAGTGGACAAATTACCGTAATTCAAAAACCAAATAAAAGAAACACAATACCGGAAGATTTTGGAATAGAGCCAGAATATGAAGGAATAGCTTATGATTTGGTTTTAGATGGTAAAGTAATGTATGAAAACTTGAAAGTATTAAATAAAGATTATGGATGGCTAAAAAAGCAAGTAGAAAAATTTGGAATATTACCAGAACAAGCTTTACTCGTTACCATTGATGGAAAAGGTAATTTCTTCTGCCAAGAGAATAGTGAAAAAAAGAAATAAGGTAGATATAAAGTAGATATAAAGGAAAATAAAGATAAGAGAGGAATAATACATGAAAAAAGAACTAATTATTTGTTTATTAATAATTACTTTGATAATAATAACAAATATAATTACTCAAAACTATACACAAAGCTGTATAAGTAAAATGAATGAAAGAATAGATATAATATCACAAGTAGTTTATGAAAAATTAAATTTAAAACAGAATCAGGAAGAAATAGAAAATAATAATGAAAAAAAAGCAGTAGGAAGTGAAAAGATAGAGAAAAGTACAATACAAGGAGAAATTGATAATTTAGAAAGTACATGGAATGAATTTCAAGAGAAACTTGCATATTATATAGAGCATGATGAACTTGAAAAGGTGGAAACACAAATTTATGCAATTAAAGGATTTTGTGAAATAGAAAAGTATGATGAGATATTGCCGGAAGCGGAAAAGTGTAGTTTTATTCTAAAGCATATAGGAGAAAAGACAAAGCTTTCTGTGAAAAATATATTTTAAACGATAAGAAGAAAAATAAATGACAAGCGATTAATATGCTATGTAGGACAAAATTGAACACCATATTTTTATATATGAAAATATTACAATAATGTTACAAAAATATTAAAAATGTATTACATTACGCTAAAAGCAATTGAAAAATATATACAAATAGTATATAATAAAAACATACTATATGAAATGATAAAACTAGTTAGAACAAATAAAAAAACAAGAAAAAGAAAAGATATACGAAAGGAAAATAAAAGTGAAGAACAATAGAAGAACAATAAAACACCAAACACTTGAAACTGTAAGAGAGAGAGAGAGCTATATTCTAATGAAATAAGCTTTATTAATTATGCAAAAAAATTAAATAATAAAATAGATAATATAAAGGCAGATTGTATGTCAAAGAAGGCATATGATCTGTCTTTTTTGCGTACAAAGATGAAAGTATAACAATTTAGATATTAATTTTAAATATATATAAATAAAAAAGCAAGGAGGATAAAATGAAAGAAGAAAAAAAGAAAAGAAAAATTAAAGAAACAAGAGAAAAAGGTATAACGTTAATAGCATTGGTAATAACAATAGTGATATTAATCATCTTGGCAACAGTATCAATAAATGTTGTACTAGGAGAAGGAGGCTTAATAGATAGAGCGAAGCAAGCAAAAGATTTAACAGAGCAAGCAGCATTAGAAGAGCAACAAGGATTAAATAGCTTAATGAGCGAATTTACTAATATAATGGCAGAAGATCAAAATCCACCAGAAGAAAAAAGTGAAGTGGAACAGGCAATAGAGAATAAGACAAAATATATAGATACAACGCCAATAACAGATGATTTAAATAATACAGTATATATTCCAGGAGGATTCCATCTAGCAACAGATAGTGGAACAAAGGTAGAGGAAGGTATTGTGATTGAGGATGATAACGGTAACCAATTTGTGTGGATACCAAC
>CALXVB010000011.1 GCA_944391855.1 uncultured Clostridia bacterium
TTTGTAATAGCACATAGACTTTCAACTGTAAGAAATGCAAAAGCAATTATGGTTATGGATCATGGTAGAATTATAGAAAGAGGAGAACATGATTACTTAATTGATTTAAAAGGTGTATATTATCAACTATATACAGGTGCATTTGAGTTGGAATAATTTTAAAAATATCGTATAAAACAGCAGTAAAAAGAGTAGAAATAAGATAGTCTACTCTTTTTATATATTAAAGAATTACTTAAAATATAAAAAATTATATATTATAATATAAATATGTACTTGTAAATTAACATATCTTATGATACTATGTACTTGTTACTATAAAGTAATAAAGTTTATAATTTATAAAAAATAACAAATTGGTAGGAGGTTAATTATGGAAAAGAATACAGTATTTTACAAATGCCCAATATGTGGAAATATAATAGGATTAATTAGTGGAGATATAAACCACATTAGATGCTGTGGCGTAGAAATGGAATTAATGGTTGCGAATAGCCAAGATGCCGCAACAGAAAAACATGTACCAGTATATGAAAAAGAAGGAGACGAAATAGTAGTAAGAGTAGGAGAAGTAGAGCATCCTATGGAAGAAGACCACTATATAATGTGGATTGCACAAGTAAGCGATAATGAAACAACAAGAATTAGATTAAAACCAGGTCAAAAGCCAGAGGTTAAATTTAGATATATACCAAACTCTACAGTATATGCATATTGTAATAAACATGGATTATGGAAAACAGAAGTGAAATAACAAAAAGTGTCACGTGTGTAGCCTGTCTACCTCAAACTGCCATCTTTGTCACATTTAGGGACAGATGTTAGGTTTAGGTACAGGTCTTTTTTTATGCATTTTAACTTTTTTGACCTATTTTTTTATCTAAAAAAATGATAATTCAAAAAATTAAAAAAATTAAAAAAAATTAAAAAAAATTAAAAAAATATTGACAATTGAACATGTACTCAACTATAATATATTAAACAGTTGAATAAATACTCAATTATTTACATTTTAAAATTTATAATATAAAATTATAACTTAACTTAAATTCAAAGGAGGAAGACTAATGTCAAAGAATGAATTTATATGTGATTGTAATATTATTCATCAAGAAGTAGTTGATAAAACTTTAAAGAAAATGCCTGAAGAAGATTCTTTTAATAAAATGGCTGAATTTTTTAAGATTTTAGGAGATACAACAAGGACAAAAATACTATTTGCATTAGATGAAAATGAAATGTGCGTATGTGATATAGCAAATGTGTTAGGAATGAGTAAATCTTCAATATCTCACCAGTTAGGGACATTAAGAAGGATGGGTATAGTAAAATGCAGAAAGCAAGGCAAAGAAGTTTACTATATGTTAGATGACGAACATGTAAAATATGTATTTGAAATAGCTATGGAACATATAGAACATAGAAAATAAAGTGAAATTTGATATATATAGGAAAGGATGATTTTTATGACAAGTAAATTTAAAATTAAAGGTTTAGACTGTGCAAATTGTGCTAGTCAATTAGAAAGAGAGATTAAGAAAATAGATGGTGTGGAAAATGCTTCTATTAGTTTTATGACAGAAAGAATGGAATTAGAGTATGATGGAGATAACAAAGAAAAGATTTTAAAAGAAGCAAAGAAAAGAATAAAACGTGAAGAACCAGATGTAACTATAGAAGAAGTTTAAACTTAGGAGGCACGCTATGAAAAAGAAATGTATAAAAATATTAATTGCTCTTATATTATTTATTTTAGCAATGGCTATTAAATTTGAAAATGTGTGGATTAATAATGGTATATTTATTATAAGTTATATTATTGTTGGATTTGAAATATTAAGAAAAGCAGTAAGAAATATTTTTAGAGGAAAAGTATTTGATGAAAACTTTTTAATGTCTATTGCAACGATTGGTGCCTTTGCAATAGGGGAATATCCAGAGGCTGTAGCCGTAATGCTTTTTTACCAAGTAGGAGAGTTATTTCAAAGCTATGCAGTAGATAAATCAAGAAAGTCTATATCTAGCTTAATGGATATAAGACCTGATTATGCAAATGTATATAGAAATGGAAATATAGAAAAAATAAATCCAGCTGACGTAAAAGTAGGAGAAATTATTGTAATAAAGCCAGGAGAAAAAGTACCATTAGATGGACATATTATAGAAGGTAATACTAGTCTAGATACAAAAGCATTAACAGGAGAAGCTTTACCAAGAGAAGCTAAAGTAGGTGAAGAAGTATTAAGTGGTTGTATTAATTTGAATGGAACTATTAAAGTAGAGGTATCTAAAGAATTTGGAGAATCTACAGTAAGTAAAATATTAGATTTAGTGGAAAACGCAAGCAGTAAGAAAGCTAAATCAGAGAATTTTATAACTAAATTTGCAGAGTATTATACACCAGTTGTAGTAACTATCGCACTAGCACTTGCTATTATTCCACCATTTGTGATGCAGAATCAAGAATTTTCAGATTGGCTATATAGGGCTTTATCATTTTTAGTTGTATCTTGTCCTTGTGCTCTAGTAATATCAGTACCTTTAAGCTTTTTCGCTGGAATTGGTGGCGCGTCAAAAATGGGAATATTAATTAAAGGTGGAAATTATCTAGAAGCTTTATCTAAAACAGAAATTGCTGTATTTGATAAAACTGGTACATTAACAGAAGGAACATTTGAAGTTCAAAAAGTAGAAGCTGTAGGAAATGCAGAAAATACAAAAGTTAGTAAAGAAGAGTTATTGAAAATAGCAGCGTATGCTGAATATTATTCAAATCATCCTATTTCTAAGTCTGTAAAGAAGGCTTACTCGAAAGAAATAGATGAAAAGCAAATTATAAATTCACAAGAATTATCAGGATTAGGAATCGAGGCAGAAATAGAGGGTAAGAATGTATTAGTTGGAAATGAAAAACTAATGAAAGAAAAAAATATACAATATGAAAAAACAAATGAAATTGGAACTGTTTTATATATTGCAATAGATGGAAAATATGTAGGATATATTTTAATAGCAGATACAATTAAAAAAGATGCTAAATATACAATAGATACTTTGAAGAAAAATAATATAAAGCAAACTGTTATGCTTACTGGAGATAGAAAAGAAGTAGGAGAAGCAGTTGCAAAAGAAATTGGATTAGATAAGGTATATACAGAGTTGTTACCAGATGGAAAAGTAGAAAAGGTAGAAGAATTATTAAAAGAAAAGTCTAGTGCTGGAAAACTTGCATTTGTTGGAGATGGAATAAATGATGCACCGGTTCTTGCAATTTCTGATATAGGAATTGCAATGGGAGGATTAGGCTCAGATAGTGCTATTGAAGCAGCAGATATTGTTATAATGACAGATGAACCTTCTAAAATAATAGACGCAATTAAATTATCAAAGAGAACAATGAGAATTGTAAAAGAAAATATAATATTTGCTATAGCCGTAAAAGTAGCAGTATTAATACTTGCAGCATTTGGTATATCTACAATGTGGCAAGCAGTGTTTGCAGATGTTGGTGTATCAATTCTTGCAATTCTAAATGCATTAAGAATTTTACATGTAAAGAAAAGATAAAAAATATATTGGAAATACTTAAAAAGGAAGTTACTTAAAAAGTAATTTCCTTTTTTCGTTGATAATAATTAATATTTATGATAATATTGATTTGAAAATACAAGATAAGATGATATAAGGAGATTATATATGGCTGATAATGATAAAAAAGAATTTAGTTCTACATATACATTAGATTATAAAAAGTATAAAGAATTTTCAAAAGGATTTTTAGCTACAAAAAAAGCAAGTATAATATTATTATTGATAGTTTTAATTGTATCTATTTTATACGTAATTGAAGGAGAGTATAAGTATGTAATATGGTTTGGTATTCTTTATATTATACTTATATTAATAAATTTAATAAAAGGAAATGGCAAAATACAATATAAACGTGCTAAAAGTTTAAATAATAACGAAGACGTAGAAGCCACAATTAAAATAGGTAAAGATAAGATTATATCAACCTCAAAAAAGGGAGATGTATCAAGTTATGAGTTTGACCAAATAATAGGTTTAATAGAGACCAAAAACCTACTTGTTTTAAAACTAAAATATAATATGGGGATTATGATAGATAAAAATAACCTAGAAGGAGGAAATAAGGAAGAATTAGTAGAATACATATTTTCTGTATGTAATAATATAAAAAGAAAAAAAGTAATAAAATCAAAGAGATGGTCAGTGGTAAAAAATATAATTTCTGCACTAATTTTGATAGTATTTATATTATCTATAATATTTTTAGTACTAAAGACTCATAAGATAGACGAATATATGGAATTATTACAGCAAAATGATTATTCAATAGAAATGGAAGAAAGCTTATACAATGGACATAATATTAAAAAATTAACGATTTCAAAAGAAAATGAACATACATGGTCATATTTGCACGAATTTGGAACAGATAAAGATGCAGAAAGAAACATTAAATATTGGGCTAACTTAGAGACAAATGATAATCTTAAAGAGGAATATATAATAGAAAACGGTAAAGACTATAAAAAATACGTTATTGAAAATGAAATGGGTTATGTTGTTTTGATTCAAAAGGATAATTATGTTTTTTACGGTATTGGAGATACAAGATATAAAGAAGAATTAGATAATGTAGTAAGTCTTATTGAACAAGAAATGAAATAAAAGAGGTAAAAGAGGTAGATATGGAAAGCAAAAAAAGATGCAAATGGTGTAATTTAAAAAATGAAATATATGTAAAATATCATGATGAAGAATGGTGTCAGACTAATTTCGAAGATAATTATTTATTCCAAATGTTAATATTAGAGTCTTTCCAGGCAGGTCTTTCTTGGGAGTGTGTGTTAAATAAGAGAGAAGATTTTAGAAAAGCATTTGATAATTTTGATATAGATAAAATAAGTAATTATGATGACAAAAAAATAGAAGAACTAATGGAAAATAAAAAAATAATTAGAAACAGATTAAAAATTAAAGCAAGTATAAATAATGCTAAAATCTTTAAAGAAATACAAAAAGAATATGGAACATTTTATAACTATCTTAAGAGCTTTACTAATGGTAAAACAATATATGAAATAGGAGAAACAACCTCTAGCTTATCAGATAATATTTCAAGAGATTTACAAAAAAGAGGAATGAAATTTGTAGGCTCTACCATAATATATTCGTATTTACAAGCAGTAGGAATTATTTATTCACATGACGAACAGTGCTTTTTATATAAAAATGATAAGGAAGAAAGATGAAGAAAAAATATAAATGAAAAGAGGAAAATATGAAAGAACTAATTGATAAATTATTAGATTTAATAGTAAGTGGAAGCATGAGTGCCATGCCAAATAAAAATGCTTCAAGATGGTTCAGACTTATAACGATTTTTATACCAATAGTTATTATGATAGGTATTATTGTGGCAGGGATAATGGCTCTTAGAAGTACTCTACTTGGAGGAATTACAATAATTATTATTGGAATAGTTTTGCTGGTAAAAGTTATTTTTAGCATAAAAAAACATCTGCAGAAAAATAAGTAAAAAATAAATGATTAAAAAGATAAAATATGCCAACATAGTGATACATAAAAATTGTCTAAATATAAAATAGATAAAAGGGGATGAAAGTATCATGAAAAAAGCAATAAAAGTTATATTAATTATTCTAATAATACTTATTTTTTTAGGAACAACATTCTTTTTAGTAGACTATGCAAGAGTACAAAATAAGCAAAAACCAATTTTCTGTATATCTAATCCAGCAGGGACATATAAGGATGGAGGAACAAAAGAATATTATGGATTAGGATACAAAATAATAGATTTTAATATGCTAAATCGGATATGACGAAATGAAAATAGGAACATGGTTTATGAAATATGAAGACTTTGAAGAAGAATATAAAGATTATGAAAACATGACATTTATTTTATCTGGTATTGTAGTCAAAGTAAATGAAAAATCTTTAGACGTAATGGGAATAAATAATGGAGAAGATGAATTAAACAATTTATACAGTGTAAGTTTTGCAAAAGAAGGTAATATAGGGTTTAAAGAAGAACAGGAAATATTAATTTATTTTGATGGTATGGTGTTAGAAACTTTTCCAGGACAAATCCATAATGTAGGGAAAATAGAAATAATAAAAGAAAAAAGTGAAACAGAAATATCAGCTGACGTTTTAAGATTTTATAACAATAGTGAAGATAAGGTGGAAGTAAAAATATCAGAATTAACTAATAAAGGGCTTACTATAGAAATAACAGATAGAAATGAAATACCTTATGAATATGCAAACGAATATGTTATATATAAAGAAGTAAAAAATGAAAATTATACAGGTGTTGGAGAGAAAATAGGAGAAGATACAGAAAATTCTACTGCAGGATATACAGGAACTGGAACAGAATATATATGGGAAGAATTAGAAAAAGATGAAGATATTGATATTAAAGAAACTATAGAAGAATTGAGATATAACCTTCCTAATATGGATAGTGAGTTTGCATATATTATAGTTGGTAAGAAAATTGATTGGACACCAGTTTATGGAAAATTAGAAGATGGAAAATATAGAATAATATTTACAAATTTAGGTGCATATACAAATACATTTAGAATTCAAATTGAATTTTCAGTAGATGGAGGAAATGCTGAAATGACAAGCATAGAAAAAGAGTTTTAGACCAAGCTTTATTTTTATCAAATAAATTTTAATTTATTAAAATTTATTATTGACATAGAGTAAACTCCAAGTGATATATAAAATACAGCAGAGGAGGAATAAATGAAAAAAGGGATAATAATAGTAATAATTATATTTTTGTTAATAATAGGCTTAGTATTCTTCTTTGTAAATAAAAGTAATAATGAAGAAGAAAGTTTGGTAAATAATGCTAATGCCCAAGAATCAATAGAACAAAACGATATAAGCAACATTTCTGAAGAGCAGGGAAATACCCAAGAAGGAGATGAAGAAAATATGGCGCTTACAGAGCAAAATAACGAAAACACTAAACTAAAACTAAATATAGATAATCATGAATTGACAGCAACTTTATATGATAATTCATCAGTAGATGCTTTAGTAGAAGCACTTTCAGAAGGACCAATTACAATAAATATGAGTGATTATGCAAATATGGAGAAGGTCGGATCATTAGGAATGAGTTTGCCACAGAATAATGAAGATATAAATACAGAAGCGGGAGACCTAATTTTATATCAAGGAAATTCATTTGTAATATATTATTCTAACAACAGTTGGACTCTTACTCGTTTAGGAAAGATTGACAATATAACTGGGGAAGAATTAATAGAAATATTAGGAGATGGAGACGTTACAGTAACGCTTTCAATAGATTAATAAATTAAAAATAGAAAGGATGAGGTAAATAATAGACTAGATAGAATCGTTACTACAGGAGATTATGCAGTAGTGGAAGAAGCGTTTAAATCATATTTAAAAGAAAATTTTGAAAATAGTATAGAAATTGCAAATATATTAAATGACGAAAAGATGACAACACTTTTAACAGTAGAAAATTATCAAAATGACGGAAAAGACTTTGCAGAGTCAAAAGAGTATATAACAAATACTAAAGCAACATTAGAAGATTGCAAAAATAAATATACAGAGTTTTTAACAGAAGAAAAGGCAATGTCTTATATTAATGATAAAGGTTTAGATAGTTATTATATAGATTTATATAAAAATGAATTAGTAGGAGATATGTCATCAGCTTCGCAAGATACAACAGTACAAGATTCAATAAATGAAGTAATAGAAATTTTAAATACTTCAGAAGAAGTTCTAAATCTTTTATCAGAAAATCAAGAGTCTTGGGAAATAGATGGAGAAAATATAGTATTTGATAGTGAAAATTTATCTAATCAATATAATGAATTAATAAATTCTTTATAGTATAAAAATTTTAAGACCAGTTTTAAAGACTGGTCTACTTTTTGTATGAAAATAGAAAAATAATAAAAAATTCGCTATAATTCAAGTAAAAAAATGTAAAACATGTGTAAATTTTATCAAAAAAACTGTAAAAAACGTGTAAAAATCTTTAAAAAGTTTGCAAAAAACGTGTAAATTATTTAAATATATGGGAAAATATTGAAGATAGAAAAAATTGGGTAACTCAAATAGAGAAGAACAGATGCTTCCTATTTTACTAAAGAGGAAGCAAAAAATAAAAAACTTATTAAAGAATATGAGAAGTTAAAAGAAAATTAAATATAATAAATGAAGAAAATTATTATATATGTAGAAACGTGTAGAATAATTTTCTTTTTTGTGCTATATTGTAGAAGAAAGTAAAAGGAATGGAGGAATTATATATGGCTAGTTTAGTAGTAATTCCAATGACAATAATCTTTGTAGTTTTATACATATTATTTATTGCATTAAATATAGCAACAGTAGTACTAGATATATTAGCAATAGTATTTGGAATACTAAGAGCAGTAAAAAAGAAATTTAAAAATACATTTATAGTATTACTGGTTTTAGCTATTGTTTTTAGCATCGTAGATGGACTAATTTTAATGTTCATTTTTCTTTAATAAATATACAGAAAACTAAAATATTTAATTTAAAGGGGAGGAAAAATGATATATGTATCAGAGTGTAAATCACCATTAGGAAAAATTACACTTGCAAGTGATGGAGAGAATCTAATAGGTTTGTGGATAGAAGGACAAAAATATTATTTTAGTAATTTAAAACAAGAGATAATAAAAAAAGATGATTTAGAAATCTTTGATAAAACAAAAAAATGGTTAGACAGATATTTTAATAAAGAAAAACCACAAATTTCAGAGCTTAAGCTTGCACCAATAGGAAATGAATTCAGACAAAATATTTGGAAAATATTAAAAGAAATACCATATGGAGAGACTATTACCTATGGAGAAATTGCAAAACAGCTTGCAAAAAAAATGAAAAAAGAAAAAATGTCAGCACAAGCAGTCGGTGGTGCTGTAGGGCATAATCCTATTTCTATCATTATACCATGCCATAGAGTTGTAGGAAAAAACGGAAGCTTAATAGGATATGCAGGAGGAATTGAGAAAAAAGTAAAACTCCTAGAAATAGAAGGTGTAGACATGAGCAAATTCTTTATTCCAAAAACGGGAACAGCAATATAATTTATAGATTTATTTTAAATCTAAAGGGGAATTAAAATGAAAAAAATAAATACAAAGGAATTGCATCAAATATTTGTTAACTTAAGAGAAAATAGAGAAAAAAGCTTTAATGAGCTATATGAAAAATACGGTAAATTAGTATATGCTATTTCTTTTTCTATACTAAAAAACAAAGAAAATAGCGAAGATATTATGCAAATAGTATTTACAAAAATATATAAATTGGAAAATAATAAATTACCAGAAGCAAATGAAACAAGTTGGCTATATACATTAACAAAAAACGAAGCTTTAAACTATATAAAAAAACAGAGAAATACGGTCAATTTAGATGATATTATAGATATCCCTTATGAAGATAACGAACTTCAAAAAATAATTGATAAAGATTCATATAATAGAATTATTGAGAAGTTGGATGCAAAAGAAAGGGAGATAATAAATTTAAAAGTTTTAGGAGATATGAAATTTAAAGATATATCTAAACTTTTAGATATGCCAATACGGAACTGTACAATGGAAATACTACAGTGCATTACATAGTTTAAGATTAGTATTAGGAAACCTTTCTCTATTTATCATTGGAATTACACTATTTGTTACAAACCAAAGCTTTAGAAATACAAGAGCAAGTATAGATATGTCTTCAGAAAGTACAGAAACTGAGGAAAACAAAGAGATTATTAATCAAGATATTACACAAAGTGTAGATAGTCAAAAACAAAATGAAACTTTGTCATCTATAGGGTCAGGTGAGGCAAATGCTAACCAAAATGTAGATAGTGAAGAAAATGAGATGGATTTAGATAATATAGCAGAAAATCTTTATGTAACAGATGACCAAATAATAGAAGAAAGTGTTATGGAAGAAAATACATATAACATGAATGGACTTGACATAGGAATATTAAGCATTTCAGGTATTTTTTTAATATTTACAATAATCTTTCTAATTAATTTTATAAAACACCAACAAAAACCTAAAAAGAAAATGTCTAAATAATAGATGAAAATAAACAAAAGCATCTATTATTTAGATATTGAAGGGTTAAAAAGGTGATTTAAGTGAAAAGAAAAATAGGAACAATAATCGGAGTAATATTAGTAATACTAATTTTAATATTTGGAATTTTATATTTAGTAGATTTAGACAGAATGTCAAAGAACGAGCCAGTGCTATTTAGTACATGGGGACGAAAATATACGCCTCCTGAAGAAGAAATGGCTGTAAATACGAAAAATATGAAAATAATACTATCATTAGAAGATGAAATAACAGAAGACTCAGCATGGTGTGGAACATTTAATTTAATATGGAATGATTTAAAAAATGATTTAGCAAAACAAGACATTGTATTTGAAAATCAAACAGAACTAGTAAATAACTTGAATAAAGGAACATTCACAAAAGAAAATTTGTCAGAATCAAGTTATTACAAAACATATGGAACACCTAGTCCAGAACTAAAAAAACAAATTGAAGAAGAAATAAAGAAAAAATTTAATGAAAAAAGCGATATTTTAGACGATTTCGATTTTGAAAATGGTTCAGAATATGACTATTTCCTATACTGTATGTTAAAAAAAGAATTTGAATTTCCAATGGAGTATACGGTATTTGAGAATGAAAAATTTAAAGAATACGAAGGTGTAAAATACTTTGGAATAGATGGAAAAGATGAAGGTGAAACAAGAAGAACTTTAAACAACCAAACAGAAATAATGTATTATGACTCAAACGATAGCTTTGCAGTAAAACTATATACGAAACAAAATGATGAAGTAATTATTGTAAAAGGGAATAAATCAAAGACATTTGGAACAATGTATAAGGACGTAATAAAAAGAGCAGAAGAATATACAGGAATGAGATACTTGGAAATAGAAGAAAATTTAAAAATACCATGTATAGACTTTAATTTAAAAGAAGAAATATCAGAAGTAGAAGGGCAAGAATTTAAATTTTCAGATGGTAGAAGCTATGAAATAGATAAAGCAATGCAAACAATTGAATTTACATTAGATGAAAAAGGTGGAAGAATAAAAAGCGAAGCAGGAATAATGGCAAACCTTTCAGCAGCAGTAGAATGCTATGCAACTCCAAGGCAATTTATAGTGGATGATACATTTACCGTATTTTTAGTAGAAAAGGATAAAGAATCACCATACTTTGCAGCACAAATATCAGACATATCACAAGTGCAAGCAGGTGTGAGCAAATAAAATCAAAACCGTGGACAAAAGGGACTACTTCCATTTGTCCACGGGTTTTTATAGAAATTATAATTTGCTTACATATTAAAAAATGTGATATAATACTCTTGCTAAACTTTGGAGAAAATGCAGTGGTACCATTTAATTATGAACTTTAAAGAACGTCCCAAAAGTTCAAATTGCTGGAAAAGGAGAGTATTTTATGCAAAAAATTCTTATAGTAGAAGATGATATAAAGTTAAGAAACGAATTAGAGACTTTTTTGAATAAAAATGGACTTAATGCTAAAGGATTAGAGAATTTTGATAATATTGTTGAGGATATTTTAAACGAGAAAGCTGATTTAATATTGTTAGATATAAATTTACCGTATATAGACGGTAATTTTGTATGTAAAGAAGTTAGAAAAATCTCTAATGTACCAATTATAATGGTAACTAGCAGAGATAATGAAATAGATGAGCTTATGAGTTTAAATTACGGTGCTGACCAGTATGTAACCAAACCATTTAATATTCAAATATTGCTTGCAAAAATAACTGGACTTTTAAAAAGAAATCAAAGTGCTGGTACTGTTTCTGATAAAATAGATTGCAATGGTTTTGTTTTAAATATATCGGAAAGAACTATAGAAAATGGAGATAAGAAAATAGAGCTTACTAAAAATGAATATAATATTTTACGTTTTTTAAGCTCTCATAGGCAGGAAGTTGTATCAAGAGATGACATAATGGACTTTTTATGGGAGAGTGAAGAGTTTATTGATGATAATACTTTAAATGTTAATGTGAAAAGGTTAAGAGCAAAATTAGAGGAATTAGGCTTAAAGGATAAAATTGAAACTAGAAGGGGACAAGGGTATTTATTAAAATGAGATTTAAAGATTATATAAAGGATAAATTGCTTTTAATTGTTTTACTTTTTCTTGCAATTTTAAGTATAGAAATTTTGTTACTTGCATATCAAATATTGCCTATAATTAGAATATATATTGCTGTAATATTAGTTTTAGTCGTATGTGTGGCAATGGGGATAGAGTATTACAAAAAGAAAAGTTTTTACAACAAACTAAAAGAAGATTTAGATGAGTTAAACGAAAAATATCTAATATCAGAAATTATAAATACACCAAATTTTACAGAGGGGAAAATATTAAAAGAAGTAATACTAGAAACAGGTAAATCTATGCTAGAAAATGTAAATATATACAAAAATATTCAAGAAGACTATAAAGAGTATATAGAGCTATGGATTCATGAGATAAAAATACCAATAGCAACAAGTAAGCTAATAATAGAAAATAATAAATCAAATGTTACAAGAAGTATAGATGAAGAATTGAATAAAATTGATAATTATACAGAACAAGCACTATATTATGCAAGAAGTAATGATGCAAATAAAGATTATATAATAACTAAAACTAGTTTAAAAGAAATAGTGAATATGGCTATTTTAAAGAATAAAATTAATTTGCTAAATAATAAGGTAACTGTTGATTTAAATGATAATGTTAATAAAGAGGTATATACAGACAGTAAATGGGCTGTGTTTATTCTAAATCAAATAATACAAAATTCTATAAAATATGCAAAGGAAGAAGATAAAAGAATTGAAATATTTTCAGAGGAAAAGAAAGAAAAAGTTATTTTATACATAAAAGATAATGGGATTGGAATTAAAAAAGGAGAAATTACAAGAGTATTTGATAAAGGATTTACAGGAGAAAATGGTAGAATAATAGGAAAGAAGTCTACTGGTATAGGGCTATATTTATGTAAGAAATTATGTGATAAATTAGGACTAGGAATAGAGCTCAATTCAGAGCAAAATGTAGGAACTGAGGTTAGAATAGTATTTCCTAAAAATAGTTATACAAATTTTGGAGAGTAAATAATTAAAAAATAAAAGATAATCTAAATAAACAACACAAAAGCAGTTGGAAAAATAGTCCAACTGTTTAATGTTATTATAAATAAAAGGAAATCTTACAAAATTGTAATAATATTGTAATTAAAATTAATGGTAAAAGGTTATATTCTACTCTATAATATAATCAAACGAAAGGAAAGGAAGTATAAAATATGAGTAAAATAGTATTAGAGGTTAAAAATATTGAAAAATACTATGGAAATAAATCTAACTTAACAAAAGCAATAAAAAATATTAGTTTTAATGTAAGCGAGGGAGAGTTTGTAGGAATAATGGGTGCTTCTGGTTCTGGCAAAACTACACTTTTAAATTGCATTTCTACCATAGATAGAGTAACTTGTGGTCAGATTATAATAAACGGACAGGAAGTTACTAAACTAAAAGGAAATAAATTAAATAAGTTTAGAAGAGAAGAATTAGGTTTCATATTCCAAGACTTTAATCTATTAGATACTTTAACAGCTTATGAGAATATAGCTTTAGCTTTAACAATTCAAAAAGTAAAGCCTAAAGAGATAATAACAAGAGTAAATGAAGTAGCAGAGAAACTTGAAATATCGGATATATTAAATAAATATCCTTATCAAATATCAGGTGGGCAAAAACAAAGAGTGGCTGCAGCAAGAGCAATAATTACTAATCCTAAAATGATTTTAGCAGATGAACCAACAGGAAGCCTAGATAGTAAATCAGCAAGACAATTACTAGAAACTTTTGAAAAATTAAATCAAAATTTAGGCGCAACTATATTAATGGTAACACATGATGCTTTTACGGCTTCTTATGCAGATCGAATCATATTCATAAAAGACGGAAAAATATTTAACGAATTAAATAAAGGAAATGATACAAGAAAACAATTCTTTGAGAAAATTATAGAAGTTCAAACACTTCTTGGAGGTGATTTGAATAATGTTATTTAAATTATCTATAAAAAATATGAAAAAAAGTATCAAAGATTATGCAATATATTTTCTAACATTAGTATTAGGTGTGGCAATTTTCTATATGTTTAACTCATTAGACAGCCAACAAGCAATGCTTAAAGTATCAAGTTCTACAAGAGATTTAATAGAGCTTATGATTCAAGTTTTAGGAATGATATCAGTATTTATTGCGATAATATTAGGACTTCTAATTGTATATGCAAATAATTTTTTGATAAATAGAAGAAAAAAAGAATTTGGAATTTACATGACGTTAGGAATGGGAAAGAGACAAATATCTAAAATAATATTATTTGAAACAATATTAGTAGGCATATTATCATTAGCAGTTGGATTATTTATAGGGGTATTTGCTTCACAATTCATGTCGATTTTTGTTGCAAAATTATTCGAAGCGGATATGACTGAATTTAAATTTGTATTTTCAAATGAAGCCGCAATTAAAACTTGTATATACTTTGCAGTAATGTATATTATTGTAATGATATTTAACACATTTACAATTTCAAGATACAAATTAATAAATTTATTAACTAAAGCAAAGAAAAACGAAAAAATAAGAATAAAAAATTTAGGACTCTGTATACTTGTATTTTTAATAGCAGTGGCAATGCTAGTCTTTGCATACTATAAAGTAACAATAGATTCAGACTCAATTTTAACAGAAGAAAAAATGTTACAAATAATAATAATTGGAACTATAGCAACAATACTAATATTTTGGTCTGTTTCAGGCTTTATATTAAGACTTATACAATTAAATAAAAAGATTTATTTAAAAGATACCAATATGTTTGTATTAAGACAATTGCATAACAAAATAAATACAACAGTAATTAGTATGAGTGTAATATGTCTAATGTTATTTATGACAATAAGCGTGCTATCAAGCAGTTTGGCATTAAAAAATAATATGGAAACTGGTTTGCTAGAAATGACACCAGTAGATATAAACCTATACAAAACAGCAAATTTACCAGATACCTATGAAGATTGGTATACAGGAGAAACAAAGAAATATAATGAGGAAAAAATAGAAGATTCCAGAAAACCAGTAAGCTTCACATTAGAAAATAATGGATTTGATATGAATAATTTAAAAGACGTAATAGAATTTCCAACTTATGCGATAGAAGGAATAAACTGGCAATATAGTTTAGGCGACTATTATGAAGAAGCAAAAAAAGAATTTCCAAACTTAGCATATCATTTTGAAGAACAAATAATGAAAATATCAGACTATAATAAGGTGGCAGGGCTTTATGGAATACAGCAATATGAACTAAATGATGATGAATACATTGTACTTTGCAACTTTGATTCAATGGTAGATTTAAGAAACGAAGGATTAAAAGTGAAGAAAACAATGGAAATAGCAGGAAAGGAATATCATGTAAAATATGACACATGCCAAGAAGGATTTGTATTTATGTCTTCAAGTCATACTAATACAGGAATAATACTAGTACCAGATAATGCAAACTTAAAAGAAGAGTGGAAAGAACAATATGTACTTGTAGCTAATTACAACGCAAATACGGAAGAAGAAAAAGCGAGAATAGATGCAATATTCCAAGGAACAGATACAAATAACAATCAATTAATTCAAAATTTGGATAGTAAAGAAATAGAATTAGATGGCATGACAAAAACATTGATAATTGAATCAAGCAAAGGTGTAGCTGCAGTAGTAGTATTTATAGCAATATATTTAGGAATTATATTCTTAATAGCAAGTAGTGCAATACTAGCATTAAAACAACTAACAGAAAGCTCTGATAATAAACAAAGATATAATGTATTACGAAAAATAGGCTGTGATGAAAAAATGATAAATAAAGCATTATTTAGACAAATAGCGATATTCTTTATGCTACCATTAATACTTGCAATTATACACTCAATATTTGGAATACAATTTGCAATGAAACTAATGGCAGTAATGGCAAAACCAGAAGAACTATTACCATCAATTATTGTAACAACATTAGTTATAGGAATAGTGTATGGCTTATACTTTATGGCAACATACCTAGGTAGTAAAAACATAATAAAAGATGAGAATTGAAATGGAACACGGGGACACACATTTTGTTCCAAATTTAAAACGAAGGGACAGACATAAAATTATAAAACAGTGCTAATTGTAGCACGAAGAGCAATTAGCACGAACATTCTCTTTTATTCCGATAAAGGCTAGTAAAGTAAAATTTACTAGCCTTTTTAAAAATAACGTCTTTATAAAAATGGACACTAATTAATAATTAGTGTTCAGGGTGAAAATTTTAATTTTCACTTTTGTTTTATAAAGAAATCTATACTTCCACTCTTTACTTACCTAGTTTAATATTGTATAATATTTAATATTGAAAGGAAGTAATAAAAAATGAAACAATATTTTACGTCAGAAAGTGTAACAGAAGGTCATCCAGATAAATTATGTGATTTAATATCAGACAGCATATTAGATGAATGTTTAAAACAAGATAGTAATTCAAGAGTAGCAGTGGAAACATTTGCTTCAGGAAATACTATAACTATTGCAGGACAAATAACTACAAAAGCAGAGTTTAATGTAGAAAATTTAGTAAGAGAAGTTATAAAAGAAATTGGATATGATAATGAAAACTTGGATATGGACTATAGGACATGCAAGATAGACATAAATATTACAAAACAAAGTCCTGATATTGCAATGGGCGTAGATACTGGTGGTGCAGGAGACCAAGGAATTATGTTTGGATATGCATCAAACGAAACCAAAAATTATATGCCTTATGCAATAGATATGGCACATAAACTTGCAAAAAGACTAGCAGAAGCTAGAAAAAATAAAGATATACCATATTTAAGACCAGATGGAAAAGTTCAAGTAACAGTGGAATATGAAGATGGTAAACCAAAAAGAATAGAAACAATATTAATCTCAACACAGCACAATGCAGAAATTAGTCAAGAAGAGTTAAAGAAAGATATAACAGAAAAGGTAATTAAATATGTTGTACCAAGTAATATGATGGATGAAAATACTAAAATATATATAAATCCTACAGGTAGATTCGTTATAGGAGGACCTTTAGGTGATACAGGTCTTACAGGAAGAAAAATCATAGTAGATACTTATGGGGGATATGCACGTCATGGTGGAGGTGCTTTTTCAGGAAAAGATGCAAGTAAAGTAGATAGAAGTGCAGCATATATGCTTCGTTATATAGCTAAAAATATAGTAGCAAATGGTTATGCAGATAAGTGTGAAATACAAATATCATATGCAATAGGTATGAAAGAGCCTCTTTCTATATATATAAATACGTTTGGAACAGGAACAAAAACAGATGAAGAACTTGCTAGACTAATAAGGGAAAAATTTGATTTAACACCAAATGGAATTATAGAATATTTAGATTTAAGAAAGCCAATTTATACAAAAACAACAAACTATGGACACTTTGGAAAAGAAGATTTAGCTTGGGAGAGAATAATAAAAATGTAGAATAAGTACTTCATACTAAAAAGTATGGAGTATTCTTTCGTTATGTGATATATTAATAAATACAGAAATAATAAAAATTAATAAATAAGGGAGATGATAAATTTTGGAAAATATTGCAATAGGACTTTTTATTCCTTTTATAGGGACAACTTTAGGTGCGGCAATGGTATTTTTTATGAAAAATAAAATAAACAGAAAGGTGGAAAGGTTATTACTTGGCTTTGCGGCAGGCGTTATGATAGCAGCATCAATTTGGTCACTTTTAATTCCAGCAATGGACATGGCAGAGCAGCAAGGAAAAGCAACTTGGGTTCCAGCCGCAATAGGGTTTAGTTTAGGAATTTTATTCTTACTACTATTAGACCATATAATTCCACATTTACATTTAAAGAAAAACAAGCCAGAAGGTATAAAGGCAAAATTAAAAAATTCAACTATGATGGTTTTGGCAGTTACACTTCATAATATACCAGAAGGAATGGCAGCTGGTGCTGTATTTACAGGACTAATGGCACAAAACTCAGGAATAACATTTGCTGGTGCATTAGCTTTAGCAATAGGAATAGCAATACAAAACTTCCCAGAAGGTGCAATTATATCAATGCCACTAAAAGCAGAAGGAATATCAAAACCTAAAGCATTTATATATGGAATGTTATCAGGAATAGTAGAACCAATAGCAGCGATTATAACAATATTATTTACAAGTACAGTTACACCAATTCTTCCATATATATTAGCATTTGCAGCAGGTGCTATGATTTATGTAGTTATAGAAGAATTAATCCCAGAGGCACAAGAAGGAGAACATTCAGACATTGGAACAATAGGATTTGCAATTGGTTTTGTATTAATGATGGTATTAGACATAGCATTAGGATAAAATATATGAAGGCAAGTATTATACCTGCCTTTTATTATATATTAATATTGGAAAAATAAGGGGAAATATAATGAAGAAAAAGATAATACTAGCAATAACTAGTCTAACAATAATTTTATTAGATCAATTAAGTAAGCTTTTAATAATAGATAAAAGCATTAATGTAATTCAAAACATTTTAAGTTTTACATATACACAAAACACAGGTGTGGCTTTTGGATTAATAGATAATAATTTAATATTTATTATTCTGTTTAATATTGTAATTCTAGGAATCATTATAAAGTTTTTAAAAGAAAATAGGGAAAGTATAGATTTTGTAGTATTAGTTTCTTTAATACTCATTCTATCTGGAGGAGTTGGAAATTTAATAGATAGGCTCTTAAGAGGATATGTAGTAGACTTTATAAAACTTGAATTTATAAATTTCCCAATATTTAATTTAGCAGATATAAGTGTTACAATAGGAGTTTTAATTCTCATAATCGTAATTGTAAAACAAATAATAATAAATAAAAATGACAGTAGAAAAATTAATAATAAAATATCTTAAATTTATTATTAATATTATACAAATATGTGATATAATTATCCATGAGCTAAAAAATAATAAAAGGAGATGCATTTATGAAAAATAAAATTTTAAGTTTAAGTATAGTATTTATTTTAATTATTGCGTTATTTAGTTTGCCTGGTTGTGGAACAGATAGTACAAACATGGAAGGTGAACCAGTAACAGAAAATGAGACCTTAAATGAAGTTACAGAGCAACAAGTTACTAAAATAGATGAAAAAAAAGAAATAGTATATTCTGTATTTGATAAGGAATATGACTACTTTGATGAGAAAACACAAGTAGAAATACCAGCATTTAATATAAATACAGAAGAAATAAAAGAACTAAATTCTAAAATAGAAGAAGAATATCAAGAAATAGCAGAAGCAAATGAGGAATTTGGCTCAACAGAAGTAACTTATGAATATTATGTAAATGATGACATAGTATCACTTGTCATAAAAAAATCATATTTAGAAGCTTCTCAAGAAACTTATGAAGTATATAATGTAAATCAAAAAACAGGCACAGTTCTAGAAAAAGAAGACATACTTACAGCAAAAAATATTACTAAAGATGCTTATGAAGCAAAAATAGCAGAGCAAATAAGTGCAAAATTTGATGAAACTACAGCAGCTTTCAAAGAAATGGTAGGATATGAAGACATTAAAGAGAAAAACAATTCAAAAGAAAATTGCAGTTTAGAAAATACAGAAATATATATAAATGAAGAAGGAAAATTAAGTTATATAGCAAATGTATATTCATTAGCAGGTGCAGAAAAATATCAAAGAATATTTGATTATGAATAATATTTAAATTAAAAAAGAAAACGATATATATATATATAAGTTAATAAATATAATATTATATAAAATAAAAAATTGAAAGGGGAATAAAAGATGGAAGAACAAAATCAAACTCAAGTTCAAACACAAGCACAAACACAAAATCAAAGTCAAAATCAATCACAAGGAGAACCACAATTTATAATACCAGAAAAATATAGACCAATCTCAGCATGGGGATATTTTGGATATAGTTTATTATTCTGGTTACCAATAGCAGGATTTATACTATTAATAGTATTTTCTTTTGATGACTCAAATATAAACCGTAGAAACTATGCACGTTCATATTTTTGTGCATTATTACTAGTAGTCATAATAGTAGTAGTATTTATAGCATTAGGTGCAGGTGCATTTTATAGCTTAAGAAGTTCACTATATGGTTTGATCTAATATGAAAAGTTATTCCAGTACATCAAAAAAATTTTACAAAGAAAGGATAGGAGAAGATGGAAATTTTAAAAGACATTATAAACATTGGTGCAAGTGATAATAACTTGAATTTATTTGAGGGACAATATAATTTAAAGCATGGTATGAGCTATAATTCATACGTAATAAAAGATGAAAAAACAGTAATATTAGATACAATAGATAAAGAAGTAACAGATATATGGCTACAAAATTTAGAAAAAGCATTAGAAGGAAAAAATCCAGATTATTTAATTGTATCACACATGGAACCAGACCATGCATACAATATTGGTACTTTAATTAATAAATATCCAGATATGAAAATAGTAGGAAATATGTTTACTTTTAACATATTATTAGGATTTTTTAATGAAGATATATCTTCTAGAAAAGTTATAGTAAAAGAAGGAGATATACTAGATATAGGTAAGCATAAATTACAATTCTTTATGGCACCAATGGTACATTGGCCAGAAGTAATGGTTACGTATGAGCAAACTGAAAAAATACTATTTTCAGCAGATGCGTTTGGAAAGTTTGGCTCTTTAGATGTAGAGGATAACTGGATAGATGAAGCAAGAAGATATTATATAGGAATAGTTGGAAAATATGGTATGCAAGTACAAGCTTTACTAAAAAAAGCTTCAAATCTTGATATTAAAGCAATATATCCACTTCATGGACCAATACTAACAGAAAATTTAGAATATTATATAGATAAATATGATAAATGGAGTAGTTATGAGCCAGAAGAAGATGGAGTGCTTATTGCATGTAGTTCAATTTATGGAAATACATTAGAAGCAGCAAAAGAATTAGAAAAAATGCTAAAAGAGAAAGGCAAAAATGTAATATTAACAGATTTAACAAGAGATGACTGGGCTGAAGCAGTTGCTAATGCATTTAGATTTTCTAAATTAGTTGTTATGTCTTCTAGCTATAATGCAGGGTTATATCCAGCAATGGAACATTTTTTAATGAGACTAAAAGATAGAAATTATCAAAAAAGAAAAGTTGGAATTGTTGAAAATGGTTCATGGGCACCATCAGCTGGTAAATGTATGAGAAATATTTTAAGTGAAATGAAAGAAATAGAGATAGTTGAGCCAATAGTAACAATAAAATCAAGATTAAATGAAGCAAGCACAAATCAGCTTGAAACACTAGCAAATAATATATAATACTTTTAAATATATGTTAATATGTAAATAATGATTTTTGCAAATCGGGGGATTTTTTCTCCGATTTTTCCTTTTATTTACAACAAAGTAATATATATGATATAATATACAAGGAAATAAAAAACAAAAGGAGACTAAATAAATGGATTATTCTATTAATAAAACAACAATAGAAGAAAGAAAAGAATTAGTAAAAAAAGCATTAGGAATATCGATATCTGGCGCAGATGTGCCAACAGATGAAACACTAGCTTTAGCTAAACAATATATAGAGGGTAAAATTGAGTTAAAAGAATTACAAGAAAAGGTTATAAATAAATATAATAAAAATAAATAGAAAAATAGAAAAGGTGAGAAAATGAAAGATCCATACATTCAAAAAAATGGAACATTAAAAAATAAATTAGGTATAGAAGAATATAATGAATTAAATGCTGCTGAAAAAGACATTGGTTTTGTTAAATTAATAGACATTGGCGAAGCTTTTAAGCAAAAATATGATGCGAGCTATTTAAAAAGCATACATAAACATATTTTTGAAGATATATTTGATTGGGCAGGAGAATTTAGAACTGTGCCTGTATACAAAACAGAAGTTGTTATTCCAGGTTTGAGTCTAGAATATTCTGCACCAAAAAACATAGAAGGAGATTTAAATAAAGCATTAGATGGTTTAAATAGTGCAACATGGTCTGGAAAGAGCATAGATGAAATTACTTCCGAGTTTACAGAGTATTTAGCAAGAATTTGGAGAGTGCATCCTTTTAGAGATGGAAACACAAGAACCACTTTAGCATTTGCAGAAAAGTATTCAAGAGAGCATGGATTTCCTATGGATATAGGAATACTATTAGAGCACTTAACAAGGTCTGTAACTCCAGATGGAAGAATTGCAAGATACAGTATAAGAGATAAATTTGTTTTAGCAGCTTTAGATAAAAAGGACTATCCAGAACCAGAACATTTACAAGCTCTGATAAAAGAATCTATTTTATCAGGAGTAAAAAGAGAAAAAGAAAAACATTCTAAAATTTTAGATTTAGATGATGAGGAGAAGGGAAGATAAAAAATGAAAATACTAGCGATAGGAGATATAGTAGGAGAAAATGGTTTAAAGAAGTTAAGAGATTTATTACCTACAATAATAGAAAAGGAAAATATAGATTTTACAGTAGTAAATGCAGAGAATACTTCAGGAGGAATGGGACTTAATGAAAGAGATTTTACTAGCATTCAAAAAATGAAAATTAATTGCTTAACAATGGGAAATCATACATGGGGAAAGAAAGATATCTTTTCATTTATTGATAATGAAAAAATCATAAGACCTGCAAATTATTCTAAAGGATTACCAGGAAGAGGATATAATAAATATGAATGTAAAGGTAAGAAAATAGCTGTCATAAACTTAATAGGTAGAACTGATATGAACATATTATCAGAAAATCCATTTTTAGTTGCAGATGAATTGGTAAATAAATTAAGCAAAGAAGTAGATATAATTATACTTGATTTCCATGCAGAAGCAACAGCAGAAAAAATAGCAATGAAACACTATCTAGATGGTAGAGTAAATGTTATATTTGGTACTCATACACATGTTCAAACAGCAGACGAAGAAATAACAAGTAAAGGAACTGGATATATAACTGATTTAGGTATGACAGGACCTAAAAACTCTGTAATAGGCATGGATGTATCAGCTTCTATAAAAAGATTTCTTACATCACTTCCAGAAAGATATAAATTAGCAGAAGGAGATACTATACTTAATGGGTGTGTATTTGAACTAGATGACGATACTTGTAAAACTATAAATGTATATAGAATAAGTTACAAATAAACGTCGAAAAGTGTCGAAAGTACACGATGAGTTTTTCCTTTTTTTTCCAAAAACCTATAGACAATTTCCAGAAATTGTAATATAAATATAATCGTTGATTAAAACAAATAAAAAAATATAGGAGGCAAAAATGGAAATTTTAAAAATCTCATCAAAATCAAATCCAAATTCAGTAGCAGGTGCTATTGCAGGTTTGGTAAAGGAATCTAACAAAGCAGAAATGCAAGCAATAGGGGCAGGGGCACTTAATCAAGCTGTAAAAGCCGTAGCAATAGCAAGAGGATTTGTAGCACCAGCAGGAGTGGATTTAGTTTGTATACCTGCATTCGCAGAAGTAGAAGTGGAAGGAGAAGATAGAACAGGTATAAAACTTATAGTGGAATCTAGAAAATAATTAACTTTTAATTATATAAATTTATATAGGGGGCACAGTATAAATGTGTACCCTTTTTCTTTTTAAAATACCTTGAAAAAAACACTTTTATGTTATATATTAATACATATCTAAAATAATAGATTTATATGGAGGATATTATGAAATCTAAATCTAATATAATTAAATATTTCTTTATAATATTCGCAATAGGAATAATAATATTTGCAATATATAAAATAAATTCAAAAAAAGAAAATAATATAAATAATGAAACAGCAGAAACTCAAACGATGCAGGAAACGGAATCAATCTTAAATATTGGTATTTCAGATTTTGATAATATTAATCCTCTTATAACTAAAAACAAAGATATTATTAGTTTATCTACAATACTATATGACCCTTTATTAAAACTTACAGAAAATTATGAAATAGAAAATTGTTTAGCAGAAGAATGGTCAAAAACAGATAAAACCACATATTTAGTAAAACTAAAAGATGGTCTAAAATGGGAAGATGGAAGTAGTGTTACAGGAGAGGACGTAAAATACACAATAGAAAGGCTGCAAGAAGGAAAATCTGTATATTCAGATAATGCGGAAAATATAAAATCAGTAGAGATAATAGATGGAAACACAGTAAGAATAAAATTAAAAAAAGAAGAAGCTTTTTTTGAATATAACTTAATATTTCCAATAGTATCTAGTAGTCAATTCAAAAATGAAGACTTCTATAAATCAAGACTTGCACCAAAAGCCACAGGCATGTATAAAGTTACAGCAGCTACAGGAGAATATATTGAACTTGAACAGAATAAAAACTGGAGAGATTCGAACAATGTAGAACGTAAAATTACAAAAGTTATAATTACATTTTTTGATACTATGGGAGACGCATATAATAGTTTGAAAATAGGAAATATAGATTTAGTATGTACCTCTAATACAAACGTGGAAAAATATGTGGGAACAATTGGTTTTGGTACAAAAGAATATAAAGGACGTGAACTTGACTTTATTAGTATTAATTGCGAAGAAGGAGTATTAGCTCACAAAGAAGTAAGACAAGCCATAAATTATGCAATAGATAAAAATAAAATAAATTCTTCAGTATTTAGTAATAATTATTATGTATCTTCTTTTCCAATAGATTACGGAAATTATCTATATTCTAAAGAAAGTAAATCTAGCTACTCACAAGAAAAAGCAAAAGAGGTTTTAGAAGATGCTGGATGGGAGTATAAATATGGATATTGGAGAAAAACAGAAGATTATGTAACAGAATATTTGGAGTTTAATTTAGTTGTAGATAGTAGCAATGAAATAAGAGTAAAGGTAGCAGAACTTATAGAAGAACAATTAGAAGATATAGGAATAAATGTGTATTTATATAGGGTATCAAATTCAGGATATAAGAGTTATTTAGAAGATAAAGACTATGATATGATTATAACAGGCGTAAATAATGGATATAGTCCAGACTTGACATATTTCTTTGGGGAAGATAATATAGCAAATTATGAAAATGAGGAAATAAAGGGAATACTAAATGACGTAAAAAATATTTCTGATAAAAATTTACTAGCAGAAAAGTACAATAGAATAATAGAGATATATGAAGATGAAATGCCATATATTTGTTTATACAGAAATAGAGAAAAAGTTGTATATAGTATAAGACTTACCGGAGAAATTACGCCAAATAACTATAGTGTGTACCATAATTTTGAGAATTGGTATAGGCAATAAATATATGAAAAGGGAGTAAAAGATACTAAAAATTATAAAAAAATATTAGAAAAAATACTTGACAAAATTAAAAAATAAGATATAATACAAACAGTTGTTTTAAAAAGTGCAAAATAAATATTAGGAGGAAAAATAAATGAGTAATCAAAATCCAGAAAAAATGAAAGCGTTAGAAGCAGCATTAGGACAAATAGAAAAACAATTTGGTAAAGGTTCAGTTATGAAATTAGGAGACTTTGGTGCAATGGAAGTGGAAGCAATTCCAACAGGTGCATTAAGTTTAGATATAGCTTTAGGAATAGGTGGTATTCCTAGAGGAAGAATAGTAGAAATATATGGACCAGAGTCGTCTGGTAAAACAACACTTGCATTACATATGATAGCAGAAGCTCAAAAGCTTGGAGGAGAAGCAGCATTTATAGATGCAGAGCATGCACTAGATCCAGTATATTCAAAACATTTAGGAGTAGATATAGATAATTTAATAGTTTCTCAACCAGATACAGGAGAGCAAGCACTAGAAATTACTGAAGCATTAGTAAGAAGTGGTGCTATAGATATAATTGTTGTAGACTCTGTTGCAGCATTAGTTCCAAAAGCAGAAATAGATGGAGATATGGGAGATGCGCACGTTGGTTTACAAGCAAGACTTATGTCACAAGCATTAAGGAAGTTAGCAGGTGTTATAAATAAATCAAAAGCAGTTGTAATATTTATAAACCAATTAAGAGAAAAAGTTGGTGTAATGTTTGGAAATCCAGAAACTACAGCTGGTGGTAGAGCATTGAAATATTATGCTTCTGTAAGATTAGATATAAGAAAAATAGAAAATATCAAACAAGATGGAGAAGTAATAGGAAATAGAGCAAGAGTAAAAGTTGTAAAAAACAAAGTAGCGCCACCTTTTAGAGAGGCTGAGTTTGATATTGTTTATGGCAAAGGTATTTCAAAAGAAGGAAATATTTTAGATATAGCTGTAAACTTGGATATAATAGAAAAATCAGGTTCATGGTTTAGCTATAATGGAGAAAGAATCGGTCAAGGAAGAGAAAATGTAAAGAAATATTTAATAGATAATCCAGAAGTAGCAAATGAAGTAGAACAAAAAATAAGGGATAACTTTAATGCTGCATTTGAGAAGAGTTTAGGGGAAGAAGAAATAGATGAAGAACAAGAGAAAGAGCCAGAAGAATAAAGTTTCTAATTTAGGACAATTAAAAAGGAGTTTTAAATGACAAATTTAGAAGAATTAGAGAAAAAAGACAAATTAAAAACAAAGATGCTAAAATATATAATGTATAAAAAAAGAACAGAAGAAGAAATAAAACGAAAATTTGCTAATATAGAAGAAACAGAATTAGTAGAAGACGTAATTGAAGAATTAAAAGAAATAGGATATATTAATGATAGTAATTATATAGATAGAGCAGTTACAGAACACATGAATATTAATAATCTATCTATAAAAGAGCTAAAATATAAATTAATGTCAAAAGGGCTAAATATTAATTTAATTGAAGATTATGTATGTAGCAAAAATGAGGAACTAACTGAATATGAGATAAACTCTGCTAAAAATATAATTTTAAAAAAACAGAGTAATACAGAAGAGCAAGATATTATTCAATACCTAATAAAAAAAGGATATAAAACAGATAATATTAAAGAAGCAATTTCAAGATTACAAGATTAAAGGATTAGGAGAAAAGATGCAAAATATTTTAACATTAGAAACAAATAAATACACAGTAAAACTAGAGAACTTTGAAGGTCCTCTAGATTTACTATGTCATTTAATAGATAAGAATAAGATGAATATATATGATATAAATCTAGGAGAAATTACAGACCAATATATAGAATATATCAATCAAATGGAAAAAATGAACTTGGAAATTACAAGTGAGTTTTTAGTTATGGCGTCAACTTTGTTATATCTAAAATCAAAGAACCTACTTCCTAATCAAGTAGAAGAGGAAGAAGAACTAACAGAAGAGGAAATACTAAGACGAATAATAGAATATAAAAAGTATAAAGAAATAACTAAAAAACTAAGAGAAATGTATGAAAATGGTGGTAAAAATATTTTTAAATTGCCAGAAGAAATAGAACTTCCAAAGCAAAAGCTAGAAAAAGAATATCAAAAAGAAACTATATCTTCTATGTATGCAGAAATAATAGAGAAAAGTAGTACTAGATTAAATAAAAATGCAAAGAATATAGAAAAGATTGCTATTACAGAAACGTACACTGTAGCAGATAAAGTAAAAACAATGTTTAAAGCATTATTACATAGCAATAGCTTTGTATTTAATAACTTATTTCCTAAACAAAAATGTTCTAACAAGGAAATAGTAACAGCTTTTACAGGATTATTAGAACTTTCAAGAAGAAGTAAGGTTTTAACTTCGCAAGAAGAACTTTTTGGAAATATAACTGTTGAGAAAAACAATAAAAAACAGGCTTAAAATAATAAAAAATGTTTAAAAAAGCAAAAAATGGAAAAACTAATACTAAATAACTTCAAAGGAGGTTATTATGGTATTAGTTTTACTTTTTTGTACAATTTTAATAATAGTTATTTCTCTTTTTTTCTTAATAATATTCTCTATGCTAAAAATAGAAATAAAAAACTTTAAAATATCTAATCTAACTACAAATAAAGAAAAGTTTACATGTGCAAATCCAAATAAATATTCTAAATATGAAATTAGTATAGGATTAGAAATATTAAACAAGATAAAGTACTTTTCACTAAATTTGAATTCTAGAAAAATTAAAAAAATAACATTAAAAATGCATTTAGATAAAACAAAAATTAAAGAATTAGAAAGAGAAATAAGTATATCAGATATAAAAGAGGTTATAAACATAAGACCTAAAATATCATATATGGATTTAAAATTAAAACTAGGGATAGATGACGTACTTCTTACAACATATTCTGTACCTATCATTTCTACATTAATTTCTATTTTACTGCCATATACTGTGGAAAAGAAAGACGTAAATAATATTAAATATGAAATAAAGCCAATATATAATAATGGAAATGTATATGACATGCAATTAAATATTGGAGTAAAAATTAAAATAATAAAAATTTTAAATGCAGTTTATAAAATATATAAGAGTAAGAAAGATAAGAATAAGAAAAAAATGTATAAATTAAGTAAAATTGGTACATATTATCAATAAATAAAATTAAAGGAGAGTTGATAAAATGAGTGAACACCCAATAGAAGGTCTTATGCTTACAGCAATGAATAGTATACAAGATATGGTAGACGTAAATACAATTATAGGAGAACCAATAGAGACAAGTAACAATATGGTAATTATACCAATTTCAAAAGTAGGATTTGGATTTGCAGCAGGAGGAAGTGAATTTAAAGGAGAGACTTTAGATGAATATACTAAAAAAGAAAAAGAAGAACAGGTACAATATAGATTACCGTTTGGAGGAGGTTCTGGTGCAGGTGTTAGTATATCACCAGTTGCATTTTTAGTAGTAAGTCCTAATAATGTGAAACTATTGCCAGTAAACCATTCTTCAGCAATAGACAGATTAATAGACTATGTACCAGATTTAATGGAAAAAGTAAATTGTTATTTGAACAAAACAATGCAAAACAAAAAGGAAGAAAAGAAAGAGGAAGCAAAGAGATTAGATAAAGAGCACAAAGAAGCAAAAGAAACAATAGAAAATCTTACAGAAACAATACAAAATGCAAGCAGAATTCGTCCAAAACGAAACAGAATAAGCAGAGAACATTTAACAGGTGCAGTTCCTCCAGTAGTTCCTGTGGATTATGAATATGATTATACAGATGAGGAAAACAAAGAAAACTATCCGGAAGATGAAGAATAATGGAACAAAGGTACATTTTGGTTCGTTTCAAATTTGAAATTTGCCAAAGTGTACCTTTGTTCCAGATTTGTTACAAAAATGTAAAGTAACTGTAATAGTAATGTAATAAAACATATAAATAGCATGACTCTAACAATACACGAGATTCTAAAAGCAAAATAAAAATTAAAATTAGTTTTGCTATTGAACTTCATTAGTAGTTGTTAAAGATACAACTGAAACAGAAAAAACATTAACGAGTTCTTTAGAGAATAATGGTATAATATTAAATCCAGCAGACTCTGTAGAAATAGCAGTTAATGTAGACGAAGTTGCTGAAGAAGAAAATGCAGATATGGTAGCAGCTGTAAATGAAAAAGTAAATGGTGCTAATCTAGTAGGATTATATGATATTACAATACCAGTAACAATAAATGGAGAAAGTGCTGGTGAATTAACAGAATTATCAAATCCTATAACATTAAGCGTTGCAATTCCAGAAGGTTTACCAGAAGTGGCTGAAGGATATGAAAGAGTATACTATGTAGTAAGAGATCATAATGGAGAAATAGAAGTTTTAAATACAACAGTTAATGATGATAACACAATATCATTTGAATCAGATAAATTCTCTACTTATGCATTAGCTTATGTTGATCAAGAAGTAGAAGCAGAAGAACCAACAGTTGATGGTGAAAAAGATGATACACCAAAAACAGGTATAATGGCTAATATAGAAATAGCTGCTATAATAGTATTAGTTGCAACTGTAGCATTAGTTGTTGTAAATAAAAACAAAAATAAATAATTAAATAAATTAAAATAAATACTATACATACACCTACCTTAAATTTAATTGGTAGGTGTTATATTTTTACTTAAAAATATATACTTTTTGATTTTTTTGTAATATAATATCTATGTTGAAAGAAATCTTAAATAAAAAAATAATTTATTAGAAAGTGGGGATGAAAGTGAAAAAGAAATTTTTAAGTTTTGTAAGTGCTTTACTTTTAATTACTATTGCTTTTACTTTAACAGGATGTGGAGAAAACAAAGAAACTGCAAATGTAGAAGGACAAGAGCAGGAAGTAGTAGAAGAAAGTAGCGATACAGTAAAACTTAATGACGAATTAAGCGAGGTATGTGGTTTTGCACAAGAAATACAAGGAAATCAGTATAAAATAGTGGGATTAAAAACAAGTGGAGAACCAATTGACATTACAAGTTATGGAAATACAATGTATGAAACATTAGATTATTCTAGTGGAAGTATATATTTACAAAGAGAAAATAATTTTTATTCGATTGATTTAACTAAAGGAAATGGTAATTATGAAATAACAAAAGTATTTACTTATGATATGGAATATACTTCATATTATAAACAAATGGGAGTATATGAAGGAAAAATATATTTTAAAGAAAATGAAGGACCGTTATACGCATATGATATAGCTACAGGAAAAATTGAAACTATAATAGATACAGAGGAGATTGTTCATTTCTATATAAATAAAATAAATGACAAAATATATTATGTAGAAAGAAATCCAGGTTGTAATCTTAAAGAATATGATATAGCCACTGGAGAAATAAAAGAAATAGATAGTGCATCAAACGAGATGATAGGAAGTAGGAGATACTACTATAATATTGGGTTGCTTTCGGGAAATGCAGAAGATATTATATATAATAAAGAAGAAAAGATAGATGGTACAAGAGATACAAACTATTATCTATATAATATAGCATCAGGACAAAAAACAAAGCTAGACAGCACATTTATGGGCGGAATTTATGCAGATGGAAAATTATACTATGTAGTAACTAGCGGCGGAGACATGATGTATCCAAACTATGTTTTGAAAGTTAATTCAAATGGAACAGATACAATAGTTATGGAAGAACAAGAAAATGACTTTATAGATTTCTATGATTTAGGAAATGGAAAAATTCAAGCTGTAATGAACTGGGGACAAGATATAACTACTGCTGGAGAACAAGCTTATGTTATAGATAAAGAGACATTAACTATTGAGGAAACAAACCATAGATATGATTCAGTATATCTAATTCAAGAACCAGATAAGAAAATATTAAATATAGAAAATACTACTAGTGCAGCAACAATTACACCAGAGCAAGCAAATGAAATAATAAAAGAAAAATGGGGAACAACGACAACTGAAGAAGATCCTAGTATAACAAATGAAACTGGACTTACAATTGTTGGAGGATATTCAGATATAAAAGTAAAAGATTCAGATGGATTAGAATATTATGTATTTTCATATTATTCAAGACCAGAAGGCGGTAATTTAAGCCATATACAAACAATGCTAATATCTGTAGATGGTAAAAAATATAAATTGATATTTACAGGACCAAGCTTCCAAGATGGAGATATAGTTACACAATTTGATGAGGAAGGAAATTTGGAGTAAGTGATATTAAAAATAAGGAGGATTAAGAATGAAAAATAAAGCTCTAGTAGGAATAAGCATTATATTTATTTTGATGGTTTGCTTAGTAACATTAACAGGCTGTGGTAATACGGAGACTAACACAAAAAGCGAAGCAAATAACAATGTACAAAATAAGGAAAGCACAAATGAAAATCAAAAAGTGGAAACAGCAACGGGAAAAGTTACTTCTGAATATTACGGGGACTATATAGATTATGGCATAGATTTAAATAATGATGGCGATACGAGCAATGATTGGAAAATCTTTTATAACTACGGAACATACACATATATAATTCCAAGTAACAGTATATTATTAAACAAAGTGCCAGATATTTCTGGAATACAAAAATTATCAAATAATTCAAACTACTTAGCATATTTTGAAAATTCATACTTGACGGAAGACATGAAAGAACTACAAGGAAATTCTCAAGAAAGATTTATGCTAGGAGATTATAAATTAGAAGCTAATAAAGAAAGTTCAAAAGCAGTATCTATATTATTAAATACAGAAAATTGGACTACATTTGTAAATGAATATGCTGATTATGCTATAGGTGGACCTACATTGCAAATGTGGATAGCAAGTTGGAATGAGAAATATAATGACAATATTGAAATAAGAGTAGCAGAAAATGGATACGAAGTAAAATTAGATGATGCATCTAACTGGTCTGCTGCAATAGATATGAAAGATAAAGAAGGACATACAAACGAACTATACTTTCCTAAATTTACAGATGCATCTGAAAACACAAGATGCAATTATTGGTTATCAAGCCCAGGACAACGAGTAGATTCTGCCTTACCAACTGCAGATATATACCAAATTACTGACGAAGAAGGACAGTCAATTTATGCAACATACTATGGAATGGGTGGAGGATTTAGACCTGTAGTGTCGCTTAAAGCTAACCAAAATCTAGTAAAAGAAAATGGTGTATGGAATATAGTTAAATAAAGGGGAGTTAAATTTTGAAAAATAAAATTTTAACAATAATATTTGTTTGCATATTATTGTCAGTTAATATAACATTAACTGGCTGTGGAAATAGCAATGAAAAAATGAACGAAGAAGCAACACAAACTAATATAATAAATGAAGTTAATGTTGAGGAAATATATTTTCAAGTTTTAGATGAACAAAGAAGCTACATAACAAGGAACGGAAGCGAAGAATATATATCAGATTATGCAAAAGAAATAATATCTGATGGAAACATAAATGTAAGTTATGCAATATTAAATATGGACGTAGATAGCCAAAATGATAAAGAAATGGTAGTATTACTTGAAAGTAATGGAGATGGTAAATATCTAATACTAAATTATGAAGATGACGGATTAGTATATGGGTTTAAAAAAGAATATAGAGAAATGCTTAACTTAAAAACAGATGGAACATATAAAATATCAGGTGGTGCTGCAGACACTAAAATAATAAAAAGTACATTCAATAAAAATCAAATTTTTGATAATATTGTGGCAGGAGTTGAAAATGGTAAATATACATTTAATAATAATTCACTAAATAGTAAAGAAGATTTTAAAAAATATATAGAAGAATTTGATTCAAAAGAAGCTGTAAAGTTTACTCTATATAAAGAAATAACTATAGAGAATGATATAGGTACTAACAATAATCAAACTAATAACACTAATGTAAACAATAGTGAAATAAGCAAAGATATAGAAGGAACTTTTAGAGTGAATTTTAGTGAAGATATAGAACAAGAAATACGGAAATTGTATGACTTTAAAATTAGAAAATGGAAAGGCAACATTTGAAAATACATATTTCGCACAAGTAAAAACTGGTACATATACTGTATCGGATAATACAATTACAGTAAATTATACATATGAAAAAGGATTTGATGAAGGTGCAGATAAGGATTATGAAAGAAAAACAAACGAAACAGAAACATATACCATACAAGATGAAAAAAATATAATACAACAAAGTTCAGGATATACATTTAATAAAGAGTAATATTAATAATACCTCTAAAATATAATTGTAATAATATATATTTGGAGGTATTTTTATGTGGCTAAATAAAAAAAATATAAAAAGAATTAGTGTTTGTTTAATTCTTTTAACAATATTTATGTTTTCTGTAGTTTTTGCGTCAGAGGAAACAGCATATGTTTGGTCGTCAGAATCTGAACCAATTTCTGTTCAGACAAGTGGAAACGCAGTAAATAATGAGCAAGCTATAAATAATGAAACAGTAGAAAGCAAAGAAACAAGTGCAAATGAAAATAGCAACATGGCAAATAATAGTCTTAATCTAGAATCTGGTGGTGCAGTATTAATAGAACAAACAACAGGTAAGATACTATATGACCACAATATGCATGAAAAATTAAGACCAGCAAGTGTAACAAAAGTTATGAGCATATTATTAATAATGAGAGCTGTGGACTCAGGCCAGATAACTTTAGAAGACAGAGTACCATGTTCAGAAAATGCAGCTGGTATGGGAGGATCTCAAATATGGTTAGAAGTAGGAGAAGAATTAACAGTAGACGAAATGTTAAAAGCAATATGTGTAGTATCTGCTAATGACTGTACAGTTGCTATGGCAGAATATTTATGTGGAAGTGAAGAGGCTTTTGTAGCGAAAATGAATGAAACAGCAAAAGAACTTGGCATGAATGATACTACTTTTAAGAATTGCCATGGCATAGACGAAGAAGGACACTTAACCTCTGCTTATGATATTGCATTAATGTCAAGAGAACTTTTAAATAACCATCCAACCATATTAAACTATACAACAATATGGATGGACACTTTAAGAGATGGTAAATCTGAATTAGTAAATACAAATAAATTAATAAGAAACTATAAAGGTGCAACAGGGCTAAAAACAGGTTCAACTTCAGTTGCTTTATATAACCTATCAGCTAGTGCAACAAGAGATGGTATGTCACTTATTGCAGTTATAATGAAAGCACCAACAACTAAAATTCGTTTTTCAGAAGCTCAAAAGTTATTAGACTATGGATTTAATAACTATGAGTATAAAAGTTTAGCAGTAAAAGGAAACTCACTAAAAGAAGCAGAAGTTACAAAAGGAATTACTTCAAGTGTAAATTTGATTATTGAAAATGACGTAGGAATTTTGCTGAAAAAAGGAGAAGATAAAGATATTACTCAAACAATTAATTTAGAGGAAAATATAACGGCACCAGTATATGAGGGACAGAAAGTAGGAGAAATTATTTATACTTTAAATGGAGAAGAATTGGGAAGAACTAATATAGTTGCAGAAAAAACTGTGGAAAAAAAGACGTTTTTTAGCATATCAGCGTATGTGTATATGAATTGGTTTAATGTATTAAAAGATATGAAATAATTTTATTTAAAATGTATATAGAAATATATACATTTTTTTCTAACTTTGATATAATATTTGTGTTAATAAAAAATAAATTAAACAGGAATAATAGGGGGAGTTAAAAAATGAAAAAATCAGTTTTTAGAATAGCTGTAACAGCAGGGATTTTAATGAGTGCATTTACATTAACAGGCTGTAAAAATCCTGTTCTGGAAAAAACAGAAGCAGCGAAAGAAGCAATATCAAACCTAAACACAATGGCTACAGAAACACAAAACAATATAGCAGATGGAACAACTACAGGCTCAATATCTATTGATGCAACAGCAGAATTCCAAGATGGAATAGCAATATTAAAGGATTATGACACAAAGGAGACTTACGTAGTTGATACCAATTACAATATACTATGGTCATATACTAATAATAGTAATGTACAATATGTAGATGGATATATATTATTGGAAGATGAACCAATAAGTGGAACAACAACTATATACGACAAAGATGGAAATCAAAAATTTTCATATACAGAGCATCAATACGAAAATATAAAACTTGTATCAAATGGCTGTTTAATAATAACAGAAAAAACGGATACATATAATAGTTCAAGCACGAAAACAGGGTTATATAGCTTAGAAAAACAAGAATATATAATAGAGCCAAAAGAAGAATATGTAGGAAAAATAGAAGATAGAGGAGATGGAATGTTTAAAGTAGATGAAAGCTTTTACAATTCTAAAACAGGTAAGACTATGACTTTTGACACATATTTTTCTCAAAACTTTATAGATGGATATGCTGTAAAACCAGAATCAGGAACAATTGTTGTATTTGATGAAAATGGAAATGAATATAGAATAAATGAACCAAATAAGAAAAGTGTTGGAGTAAATAGTTATAATGAAAAAATGCTTTATGACGCTTATAACAATAATTTATTTAATTTAGAAACCAAGAAGGTAATAAGTTTACAAAATCAAATAGTTAAAACAGACTCATCATATTGGCCAGTGTTTGAAAATGGATATGCATTAGTTAGATTTATGAATCAAGGCGATACTCCATATTATACTGTAATAAACACTAATGGAGAATTTATGTTTGAGCCAGTAAGACTAGAAGACCAAAATGGCGTATATAAAGAATTAGTAAGTAGAAAATTAGACAGCGGATATTTTATAGTAGAGGTAGATGGAGTAGATACTGTTTATGATATAAACAATAATGAGATTGTAAAAGCAGGAATAAATGAAGAATTTGAAGGAATTACAAATGGTAGTATAATGGCAAATAGTAACTACCAAGATTATTACAAGGATATGCAAGGAAACAGAATTTATTTTAATCAAAATAGCGAAGGATAACGGAACCTGTATATAATAAAAGTACGAAGAAGCGGAGAGAGAAAATGTTAGAGAAAATAAACACGAAAAAAGGATATAATATTATCACTATATTAGTGCTTATAATTACAGTAATATTTATGTTTTATTGGATAGGACAAAAAGAGGGATTTCATGAAGATGAAATCTTCTCTTATGGTTCCTCTAATTATAAATGGGATAACGTTTTTCAAGCAGCAGGAAAATCAGACTTTTTAAATAGAACTATAGAGAAATATGTTATAGGAGACTCTATAGGAAAAACCATAGAAAATATTAGATACTATTTATCAAATCAGGACGAATTTGGAAGGTTAGCAGGAGAAATCCATAGTGGAGATAAGTCAGTATGGAAAACCAGCGAAGATGCAAGAGAATACTTAACTATAGGAGAAGGAGACGTACTAAACTACTTTTCAGTATATTATAACCAATCACGTGACGTGCATCCACCATTATTCTATATATTAGTTCATTTAGCATCAAGTATAGCATATGGAGTATTTTCTAAATACATAATATTTTCAATAAACTTAATCTTTTTCATATTAAGCTTTTATATAATTAGAAAAATATTTATACTCTTTGATAAAAAGTGGCTAGGACTAATTGCATTAGTCCTATATGGCTTAAGTATGGGTGCAGCATCAACTGTAATTTTTCAAAGAATGTATATGATGATTACATTCTTTGGCTTAGCATATTTATATGTTAATTTAAAAATATTAAAAAATAATTTGGAAATAACTAAAAAAGAAAAATGGCAGTTATTCTGGACTGTACTACTTGGATTCTTAACACAATACTATTTCTGTATTTTAGTATTTATAATATTTATATTAATGTTAATAAGATTTATACAGAAAAAAGAGTATAAAATGCTAAAAAAATATGTTGTCATACATGTAGTTACAGCTATAGTAGGAATAATACTATTCCCAGCAGCAATATATCATATATTCTTCTCATATAGAGGAGTTAATTTAATAGAAAATGGAAGGTCGTTTGGACAAACTATACTTTTCTATATTCAAAGAATAGCAGAGGCATATAGTGTAAATAACATATTAATATTTGCACTGCTAGCATTGGTGATAATTGGAATATTTATAAAATTTATTATATTAAAAAAAGACAAGAAGAAAATAAGAAATCTATATTCTTATTTATTGATAATAATACCAACAGTACTATATATACTTATCGTATCAAAAATGGCACCAGATATAGAAGCAAAATATGCAATGAGGTATATCATGCCAATTTTGCCAGAACTTGCTATAATATTTGTTTTAGGAATATCAAAAATATTTGAAAATAAAAAAGTAGTATATGGACTAACAACAGCTCTAGTATTAGTAATTACAGTAAATGGCATAATTACAAATGAGCCCAAATACTTATACAGAGGATATAATAATTATTTAGAAATAGCAGATGAATATAAAGACTTAAAATTTGTATATGCAGTAGATAATGCTTTTACACACTTGACTAGTTTACCAGAATTTATGACATACGATAAATCTTTAATAATTAATATGAATTATGACAAATTAGACTTTTTAAAAACAGACGAAGAAATACAAAGTGAGGACCAATTTATTTTAACCATAAAGAAATGGATGAATGTAGAAGATACATTAAATCAAATCTTAGAATATACAGGATTCCGTAATTACGAAGTATTATTAGATCAAGAGGATGATACAGGAAGTATAATATATTTAGTAACAAGATAACGAACTGTGGACAAGAGGGACACTCCTTTTTGTCCACACTTTATTATAGTTTTTACTCACAATATATCTTTTATATAAATAAAATAATGTGGACAAAAAGGAGTGTCCCTCTTGTCCACGGTTTATGCAATTTTATAAATATCTACACATACTTTATTATCTCTAATATATGCTTGCAACTTTAAATCAAAATCATTATTATTTTTGAATTTTAAATCTAAATAATCATAAGCAACAGTGGCATCTTTTCCCATTTCTATATATCCTACGTCTTTTCCATGTTCATGTCTTTCCGTAATTTCAACACCATTTATCTTCTTTGCAGCATTATAAATAGTGGTACTTACTTGGCAATTCCCACCACCGATTGCATTTACAACTTCTCCATCTACAATAGCATGTGCTTCTTTATATCCATCTTCGCTGGAAGGCTGACCTACAACCTCACAAAAAGAAAACTCTTCATGAGCTTTAACTATAGTATTACTAATTCTTGAACAAGTTATCTTTATATTTGTTACCCTATTTTCGTTATCATCTACAAGTGGAGTAGTAAAACTACTAACTTTACTTTCAGCTTTAGCTTGAGCACTATTTGAATCTATAGAATTGGTAACAGAATTAGAGTTTGTATTAGTATTATTGTTATTTTCCGCAAGAATTGTATTATATGAAATTCTACTTGGATTATAATCACTTTCTGGAGTATTGCCTGTATTTCTAAAGAATAAAAAATATACTACAACTCCAATAATAGCAAGTAGAATAATAATTCCAACAATCCACTTTTTATTATCTTTCATAATAACCCCCATAAAAAACAAGATAATTAGTTTTCAATAATTATTTTTATCTAAATTTTAAAAAATATTAAGGAAAAAATTAGAAATAAAAAAACAATTAAAATTCGTATTAACACAAAAAAATAATTGAAAAATAAACACATACAGTATATAATAAATACAATATTGATGGAATAATTTTAGAAAATAAAAAAATTATAGGAGAATATAAATATTATTATCTTGAGATAGAATTTAATGAAGAAAACAAGGTGAATAGTAAATATGTTAGTTGTATTTTTAATTTTAATAATAATATTACTTTTACTGCTATATTATCAATTAAGAGTAGCAACGTCAAAATTACCCAAAGACGTTTTTAGATATTACGATTTTTCACAAGAAAAATTCATGGGAAGAGATATTTTCGTAATAAAGCCATTAAACCATGAAGATTTATATGAAACAGCTGGTAACGAAAAAAGCGAAAAGGTTATATTGTATATTCATGGCGGTTCTTATGTAGGAGAACTTGAAAAATATCATTGGCATTTTTTCAAAGACATAATAAACGATACAAAAGCTACAATAATAGTTCCAGACTATCCATTAACTCCAGAAAATACATATATAGAGGCATTTAATATGATGCAACCATTGTATGAGCAAATTGCGAAAAATATTGAAAATAAAGAACTTATACTTATGGGGGATTCAGCAGGAGGAGGAATGGCTCTTGCATTATATGAACAAAATGGAGAGCTAGGAAACAGATTGCCAAACAAAACGATATTAATATCTCCATGGCTTGACGTAAGAATGGAAAATCCTAAGATAGACAATGTGGATGACCCTATATTAAAAAAATCGTTATTAAAGCTTTCAGGAAAAAGATATGCAGGAAAAAAAGGAATGAATAGCTATTTAGTAAATCCCGTGCTTGGACCTACAGATAAATTAGAAAATATATATTTCTTTTCTGGAACACGAGATATGCTCAATCCAGATGCAAAAGAATTTGCACTAAAGAATAAGGAAAAGATTACTTTACATGAATATGAAAATGCTGTACATAATTTTGTGCTATTAAAGCATAAGAAGAAAAATATTCATGCAAAAGAAGGATACAAAAAAGTAGTCGACATTATTTTAAATAAAAAGGAGAATTAGAAAGTATGCAAAAACAGGTTAGTTGGAGAAGATTAGACAATTCAGCTAAAATATTTCCAATTGCATCAAGTAAAAAGTATAGTAGTGTTTTTAGATTATCTGCTGTACTTAAAGAGAAGATAAATCCAAAAACTTTAAAAGCAGCAGTAAAAATGGTTTTAGAAAATTTACCATCTTTTAAAGTTAAGTTAAAAAAAGGTTTTTTCTGGTATTATTTTGAGGAAAACAATAAAGATATACGAATTGAAAAAGAGAAAAATTATCCATGTAAATACATAGATCCAAATACAAACAATGACTATTTATTTAAAGTAACATATTATGAGAATAAAATAAATGTGGATATATTCCATTCTTTGACAGATGGAAATAGTGGAGTAATTTTCCTAAAAGAGATTGTATATACATATATTGAACTAGCACACCCAGAACATTTCAATACTAAATTGAGAATAGAAAGAAAATTATCAAACAATACAGAAGATGATTATCTAAAAAATTATGATAAAGAATCTAAACCAGCAAAAGGAGGAAAAAAAGCATATATTCTAAAAGGTAGAAAACTTCCATTTGCTGCGATAGGAGTTATACATGTTAATATAAATATAGAAGAATTAAAGAAAAAAGCGAAAGAAAAAGATGTTACTGTTACACAATATTTAACAGCAGTAATTATACATGCAATATATAATACAAATTACAAAAAACATGATGGAAAAAAGCCAATAAAAATATGTATACCAGTAGACTTAAGAAAATATTTTAAATCTGAAACAATAAATAATTTTTTTAGTTATATAACTTTGCAAGCTAATATGCAAGAAAGAGAGCTTCAGAACTTTGATGGGATATTAGAATTTGTGAGAAGCGGATTTAAAGAAAAGCTTACAAAAGAAGAAATTAGTAAAACAATGTCTGCAAATGTAAAATTAGGAAATAATATTTTTATTAAAACAATACCACTATTTCTAAAACTTATTATTGTAAAGTTAAGCTATATTGAAATTAGGAAATATACAACCACTACATTTTCAAATATAGGTAGAATTGGTATTATAGGTGAATATCAAAAATACATAGATAAATTTTTGATGCTTATAGCACCAGAATCAGTAGAAAAGATAAAATGTTCTAGTTGCTCTTTTGAAAATAATCTAGTATTTACATTTACTTCAACATTACAGGAAACAGAAATTGAACAAGAATTTTGCAAAAAGCTAAAAGAAGAAGGAATTAGTATAACTATAGAAGGGAATGGTGTTCATGACTTTATATCCTAAAGTGAGAAATGTAAAAGAAATAAATTTAGCAACTGGAATAATGCTTATTATATCAATAGCAATAGCTATTACATGTGTTATAGTAAATTTATGCACTTCTACAAGATACTTATGGTGCCTGATTGTAATTGCAGGAATAATATATTCGTGGATAACAGTTATATATTCTGTACATAGTAATGTAAATATTGGCTCTAGCGTAACTTTACAATTTATTATAATTTCATTATTAACACTATGTATTGATTATATTTTTGACTATAGAGGATGGGCAATTAATTTAGCTATCCCAATAATTATAATAGTAGCAAATGTTACAATGCTAGTTTTAACAATAGTTAGTGTAAACAGATATTATAAATATGCCATATATCAATTAATAATATTTTTATTTAGTATAGTACCTCTTATAATATATTTTTCATTTGACAATATTATAACAATGCCAATATTTACGATAATCTCAAGCTCAATTACACTTTTTACATTTATTATTTCATTGATATTATGTGGGAAAAATATATTAGAAGAATTAGATAGGAGATTACATATATAAAACAATGTATTGACATTTTTTATAAAAATAAGTATAATTATATTTGTAAAAGGAGAAAAAACTATGGTAGCTAAAATATGGAAAAAGTTATTATTTGCTATTTTAATTGTTGCTTGTTTATTTAATATAGTAAATAAATTAGTTCATAAAGCATCATTGGAACAAGAATTACAAAGTTCTGCACAATATATACAAGAAAAACAATTAGAAAATGGCATTTAAATTAAAATATAAATGTATAAGACTTGAAAAAAAATACAATATATGTTATTATATAAAATAGCGTTTTTTAAAATAATAAAGAAGAGGTGAATACAAAATGAAAGAAGGAATACATCCAAACTACACAGAAGCTACAATAACATGTGCTTGTGGTAATGTTATGAAAACAAATTCAACAAAGTCAGATATCAAAGTTGACGTTTGTTCAAAATGTCATCCATATTGGACAGGTAACTTAAAGAGAGAAACAACTGGTGGTAGAGCAGACAAATTTAAGAAAAAATATGGAATTCAATAAAAAATATAAAATTAGGATAGCAAATGAAGTGAACCCAAATTGTTAGACAAAAAAGTTTAACAAGGAGGGTTCATTTTTTATGAGTAAATATTCAAGTG
>CALXVB010000012.1 GCA_944391855.1 uncultured Clostridia bacterium
TAAAAAATATAGAAAATACAATTGAAGAAATATATCAAGATAAAATAAATAAAGTTATACAAATAGAAGATTTTAAAGTTATTTATGAAAAAAAACAAAAAGAGAGAAATAAAATTTTAAAAGAAATAAAAGATATAGATAAAGAACTAGAAGAAACTGATAAAAAGTCACCCAAAATAAATTTTAAAAAGATAAAACAAGTTGCAAATGAGTTCTTAAAAATGGAAAAGCCAAATAAAATTATATTAGAAAAGTTAATTGAAAAAATTGAATTTGACAAAGAGAAAAATATCAAAATTAAATTTACATTTTACAATACAATAGAAGAAGTTGGAAAATTGTAATTATTTTTCAACAAAAATTAGACATTAAGAAATTAGGCAACCATACAGCAGACCATATTTGTATGCCAGAATCTAGTGAAGAAGAAATAAAGTCAGACGTTATGGAATTACATACAGCTTTATATGATAAGTTTGGATATGAAATGAAATACTTAAGACCACCAAAAGGTGAGTATAGCGAAAAAAGTGTTGCTTATACAAATACACTAGGATATACAACTGTAATGTGGTCATTTGCGTATGATGACTGGGATGAAAATAAGCAGGGAAGAGAAGATTATGGAAAACAAAAAATATTAGATAATGTACATAATGGAGAAGTAATGTTACTTCATAGTACTTCAAAAGATAATAGCAATATTTTAGATTATTGTATAAAAGAAATAAAAAATATGGGCTATGAATTTAAATCATTAGATGAATTCGAAAAATAGAAATCGAAATTTACAAAAGGGGCCCGTCCCCTTTTGTAAAAAAGGAGGAAGTATGAGAAGAAAATTAAGAAAGTTAGATGAGATATTAGAAATTCCAGTAGAACTAAGTACTGATAATCCAAAACTTACAATAACAGGCTTTGAAAGATTACTGATAGAGAATTATATGGGAATATTAGAATATCAAGATTATTTTGTTAGAGTAAATACTCATATAGGTATAATTAATATAAATGGATTTAATTTAAATTTAGAAGAAATGACTTCAGATGATTTATTAGTTACTGGAAAAATTGAAGGAATTGATTTTGAAGAAATATCAGATGAGGAGAAAACAGAATAGTACTAAAGGAGGAAATAATTTGAAACAAAATAGATTTGCAGAATATATAACTGGATATGTAGATATTGTAATTGAAGGGTATTATATAGAGAAATTTATTAATATTTGTAATAGTAAGCAAGTAAATTTATGGAACATTAAAAAAGAGAACTCTATAAAAATGCTTGCAAGCATAAAAATAAGTGATTTTAAAGACTTGAAACAAATATGTAGAAAAACTAAATGCAAAGTAAAAATTCAAAACAAAAAAGGGCTGCCTTTTGTTGTAAAAAAATATAAAAAAAGAAAAGTTTTTCTTCTTTTTTTAATGTTAATAATTTTAAGCATAATAGTTCTATCTAACTTTATATGGAATATAGAAATTGAAGGGGATGAGAGTATACCAAAAGAAGAAATAATGGAACTTATTAAGAATGAAGGTTTAGAAATAGGTGCCTTTAAAGGAAAGGTTGATACTAAAGAGATAATAAATAAAATAAGATTAGAAAGAGATGATGTGTCGTGGGTAGGAATTGATATAGAAGGCACAAATGCAATTATAAAACTTGTAAAAGCAGATGAAAAACCAGAAATAATAAACGAGGAAGAATATTGTAACATTGTAGCTGATAGAGATGCTACAATACTAAAAGTAAGTGCTCAAAATGGTACTCCCCTAGTAAAGGAGGGGGATACTGTAACAAATGGTGATATCATAATTGCAGGATGGATGGAAGGAAAATATACAGGAAAGCAATATGTCCATGCGCAAGGCGAGGTTCAGGCGAAAGTTAGCTATAGATCTGTAGAAAAAGTTTATTTAAAAGAAACCAAAAAAGTAGAAACAGGAGAGAGCGAAAATAGATATTCCGTAAAGATAAATAATTTTCAAATAAATTTGCTTAAAACTCTTCCAAAATTTCAAAAATATGATACAATAGAGGAGAATAAAAAATTAAAACTATTTTCAAACTTTTATTTACCACTAGAAATTGTAAAATATACATATAAAGAATATGAAGAACAGCTTGTTGTACATAGCTTTGAAGAAGCAAAACAAATTGGAATAGACAGAGCAAGAGAAAGTTTGCAAGAAGAATTAGATGGTAAAGAAATATTGGATAAACAGGTGAAAGTAACTTCAGAACTAGAATATATAGAAGTAGAAGTTACATACGAAGTAAAAGAAAATATTGGAATAAAAGAGAAAATAATTTTTTAAAATATATTAATACACTAATGAAGAGAAAGGGAGGATAAAATGGAAGAAAGAAGTTTAAGAATTTATGATTCAGAAAAGACATTTTTCTCTAAGATTACAAACACAATAAGCAAATTATTTATACCAACGAAAATTGGAATAAATGGTATGCTAATATCAATAAAAAGAAATAATATATTAAAAGCATATGAGAATTTACATTCAGCAAAAGACCAGGAAAAGAAAGATGCTTTATCAAAAAAATTAGATGATGCATATGCTTTGTATTTAGAAGCTATAGATAAATATATAATGGATTCAATATATAAAAAGGTAAGAAATGACGTTGCGACAGAATTCGAAAAAGAAGCATTATCACAATATTATGTTGTTACTCATTTAAAAGAAACTAGCTATTCAGAATATAAATATAGAAAGCAAATATATTTAATAGGACTTGATTACCAAAATGTTTTAACAGAGAAAGAAAAATTAATAGAAAGATATAAAAAGTTTTATTGTACTGAGACAGAGTCTTTATACAAGGGCTTACTAAAACATTATTCAATAAGACTTGCAGATAATATTACAGACGGAGAGAAACAAGATATATACAATAAAATATTTAATGTATTAGAAGAATATATTTCTACCATTTTACCAATTAAATTTGAAATTGAGAAAAACGATACATATAAAGATATATTAGATGAATTTGATAATTTTGATAGATTTTCTGTAGGAAAATTGGATCAAAATGACGTAATAGAAAAGAACTTAATTCTTTTAGGATTAAGCAGAAAATTATTTACACATAGCCTTCCACTTGTGGTTGCAGAACAATGCTATATAAAACTTTTAAAAGATGCAAGAAGTTTAATAGTAGATACTAAAGTGTTAAGAAAACAAGAAAAAGCATATTCACTATTAATAAATATAATTGAAGAATATAATGTAAAACTATTAAGTACAAAAATATATTGGGAAAAACCAGCACAAAGAGAAGAATACAAAAAATTCTGGAATGAGTACAAGAAAGTAGAAGAACTTAAGGATAAAGACTATGATGAATATGTAAAACAAAAAGAAATTTTATTTATAAGAAGCGATTTAGAAAAAGTTTCTACAAATGAAAATAAATATTATAAAATCATAGCATTTTATAAAAATAAACTAGTAGAATTAGGAGTAATGAGAGTTTTACGTAACTCATATATATCTGAAGGAGAATATACTAAAGGAACGAAAAAGAAAAAGAAAAAGACAAGGAGAAGAGTAAAAAAAGAAGCAGTATAAAATAAAAGGAAATTGGTATGAAAGAGAATTGCGAAATTATATATAAAAGCTTAGAAAAGAAGGAAAAATATGAAAGTACTATAAAAGAGGTCGTTAATGAGTGCTTTAAAAAAGAACATTTAGATGCAACTAATTTATATTTAAGTGTAACATTAACAAATGCAGAGGAAATAGAAAAATTAAATATGCAGTATAGAAATATAGATAGACCTACAGATGTACTTTCTTTTCCTATGTTTGAAAAAGAAGAATTAGACAATTTTATAAAAGAAACTTCAAACAATACAGACGTAAATTCGGAGGGAGATATTTTAGGAGATATAGTTATATCTATTCCAAAAGTATATGAACAAGCAGAAGAGTATGGACATAGTTTTGAAAGAGAATTAGCATATATGGTAGTTCATGGTTTTTATCATTTAATGGGATATGACCATATAGAAGAAGCAGATAGAGTAAAGATGAGAGAAAAAGAGGAAGATGTTTTAAGTAAATTGGGAATAAAAAGAGAAACTAGTCCAGAAAGAAGTGAAAAAGAATTAGAAAAAATAGAAGAAAAGGAAAAAAACAAAAAACATAAAACTTCTAATTCAGGGATATTAGATGCATGGAAAAATGCAATAGACGGAGTAATATATGCTACAACAACTCAAAGAAATATAAAGATACAACTTGTGTTAGCTGTATTAGTCGTAATAGCGAGTTTATTCTTTGATTTAAATAGAGCAGAATTTTTATGTTTCTTATTTACAATAATTTTAATATTACTTGCAGAAATGTTCAATACAGCAATAGAAACAGTAGTAGACTTATATGTGGACGTTTATCATCCAAAAGCAAAAATAGCAAAAGATGTAGCAGCAGGTGGAGTAGTAATTACTGCTATTAATGCGATAATAGTTGCTTACTTTTTATTCTTTGACAAAATAAGTGACATAGGACTAAACTTTATAAAAAATGTAATAAATTCTCCAGTGCATTTAGCATTTTCAGTAATAGTAATTGTAGTAATAGCAATAGTTGCATTAATTGCAACAGCGAGAACAAATAAACATAAGGGATTAAATCATAAATTTATACCAAGTGGATTTACAACACTTGCATTTGCAGCAAACACAATTATATGGATAGTTACAGAAAGTTCAAGAAATATTGCAAGCACAATTATAATTACCTTGTCATTAGTACTTTCTATTTTAGTAGCAGCAAGTAGAATTGAAGCAAAAGCACATAAAGTATCAGAAGTGGTTTTCAGTAGTTGTGTAGGAATTATTGTAGTTTTATGTTTGTATGGAATAGCATTTGGAATTACAAGCATGCAAATTTAAAAAAACTAAATAATTTGTTAAAGTTTGAATTGCTCTAGATAGTGCATAAAATAAAAAAGGGAGGAACAGAAGTGAAGGGAACAAAGATATTTGTTATTATACTTGTTATTTTAATATTAATTGCAGGAGGACTATTTGCCTTAAAAATATTTAATGGTGATGAAACGAAGCAAGCAAATACAAATTCAGCAGGAGAAGAGATATGGGAAGAGCCAACTGTTCAAACACCAAAGACTCTATCAGGAGATTCAAGACCAATTGCAGTAATGATAGATAACAATATAGATGCAATGCCACAGGCAGGACTTTTAGAAGCCGATATAATATATGAAATAATTGTTGAAGGTGGAGAGTCAAGATTAATGCTAATACTTCAAGATAAAGATTTAGATAAAATAGGGCCAATAAGAAGTGCAAGACATTATTTCTTAGACTATGCGCTAGAAAATGATGCAATATATGTACATTATGGCTGGAGTCCACAAGCACAGTCAGATATTACTTCACTTGGAGTAGATAATATAAATGGAATTTATGAAAGTGAATCAGCATTTTGGAGAGTAGATGACAAATATGCCCCACATAATGCGGTAACAAGTACTGAAAATATATTAGAAATTGCAGACAGAAAAGGCTATAGAGTGGATAAGGAAAAAGATAATGTATTAAACTATGTTGTAGCAGAAGTAGAATTAGAAAATGGAGATATAGCAGATGACATAACAATTCCATATTCAGATTATAACGAAGTAGAATATATATATGACGAAGATTTAAAAGAGTATGTACGTTATTCAAGAGGAGAAAAACAAGTTGACTGGAATACAGGAGAAACTATAACTACTAAAAATATCATAATAGAAAAAGCGGAAAACTGGACATTGAATGATGGATCTGGAAAAGGCAGACAAACATTAGATAATGTTAAAGAATTAGAAGGATATTACATTACAAATGGAAAGGTAATTGAAATTACTTGTGATAAAGAATCACGTAGTGGTCAAACAGTATATAGAGATTTAGATGGAAATGAAATAAATGTAAATGATGGAAAAACATTTATACAAATTTGTCCACTAAATGCAAATATTACATTTACAGATGAAAGTAATAATGAAGAATAAGAAGATGGACAAAAGCAGTATATTACTGCTTATTGTCCATTTTTTCTTTATATATTTTTAATTCTTTTATTAATAATCCACACATTTATAAAATCTTTAATCATCTGAAATAATGAGAATACTGCGATAAATGAAATCCAAATCATAAAAAATGTTTTATTAAATATTATTAAATCTTTAAGAAATATTTGGCTAAATATAATTGGAACAAGTGCAAATCCTATTATCATTAAGCATAATGCTATAATAGTAAATAAAACTTTATGCTTTTTATTATTTTTTATATGTATGCTTAAATCATTAAGCTCTAGTAAAGAAAATATTGAAATGGATATTGCTGTACCAAGCACTATAAGTTCTTTTAATAATGTAGAAATATTTATAAGATAAAGTATCTCACTAATATATGCGTATCTGCCCAAAACAATATATATTAAAATATATACAAGAAAAATTACTAAACATGCAAAAGGAAAACCTAAAAGCGAAATTAAAAGTTTTTTGGATAATTTCATATAAAACACCTCCTATTATTAAATATTAAAGTAATCCTTAATTTTTTTAATAAACCTTCTCGAAGTATATGTGTATGAATTGTTTATAAAGTTAAGTTTAACTGTGCCAAGAAGAGAAAAATCAAGATTTTTAAGTTTTCTTAAATTAATTATTTCAGAATTAGATATCCTAATAAATTTTTTACTTAATAACATTTCTTCTAGTTCATATAATCTATACTTTATTAGAAATACATTATCATTTGTTTTGGCATATACCTTTCCACCTTCAGAATAAAATGAATATATATCATCTAAATTTAATATATATATTGTATTATCAATATATCCGTTTATATTAATTTGATTATTATTAATTGAATTCATTAAAGCCGATATATCAGAATTTACTTCATTACAATATATTACGACCTTAGGGGAAGTATATTTTTTATCTACTACTAATTCAATTTTCAACTTATACACCTCGCTATCATTATTAATATTATAGCAGGTAAAAATGGATAAGTCATCTAAAAAATATAATTGGTATTACTTTTTACATAAATGGTAAAGAAAATGTCGAAAATCATTGTATAAAAAATTATGTTTTGATATAATAAAGCTATCTTTTTTAGCTAAGGAGGAGATATAAATGTGTGAATGTGCGGAAAATAAAATAAAAGAAGAAGTAAGAGAAATAATGAAGCCATATAAACAAGAAAAAGATAATCTGATACAAATATTAAACGAAGTGCAAGAAAAATATGGATATATTCCAAAAGTGGCACAAATGGAAATATCAAAATATTTAGGAGTACCAATGGCAGAAATATATGGAGTAATTACATTTTATGCAAGATTTACTTTAGAGCCAAAGGGAAAATATAATATATCTGTTTGTTTAGGAACAGCGTGCTTTGTAAAAGGTTCACAAGCAATATTGGATAGATTAAAGGAAAGATTAAATCTAGAAGAAGGAAAAACGAGTGAAGATGGTAAATATTCAATAGATACAACAAGGTGTGTTGGTGCATGTGGGATAGCACCAGTATTTACAGTAAATGATGAAGTATATGGGCATGCTACTGTAAAGAAACTTGACGAAGTGTTGGACGAACTTGAAAAATAATCAGCATCTTGCGTTGTTGAAATTTAACAAAAAATCCTCATCGTACACAAAGTACGATTCCGGTGTTTTTGTTAAATTTTGCCTAGCAATATACTAATTATTTTTCAAGTTAAGTGTTATGAAAAAGATTTGAATAATTAGTGAATCAAAAGGAGGTCTTATATGAAGACTATAGAGGAATTAAATAAAATAAGAGCGGAAAAAAGAATTGAACTAGACTTAAGAAGAAACACAAATGCCGATACAAGAGAAAAACATATATTAGTATGTAATGGAACAGGTTGTACTTCTTCAAAATCACCACAAATATTAGAGAATTTCAAAAGATTAATACAAGAAAAAAACTTAAGTAATGTGCGTGTTATAAAAACAGGTTGCTTTGGATTATGTGCAAAAGGACCAATAGTAATAATTAGACCAGAAGATACTTTTTATGCAATGGTAAAACCAGAGGACTGTGAAGAAATCATAAATTCACACATAATTGAAGGAAAAGTAGTTGAAAGGCTACTTTGCAAAGATATAGATGGTAAGAAAGTTACGAAATTAGATGACTTAAACTTCTATAAAAAGCAAAAAAGAATTGCGTTAAAAAACTGTGGTGTTATTAATCCAGAAGAGATAGATGAATACATAGCATTTGATGGATATAGAGCTCTAGCAAGAGTGTTAATGGAAATGTCACAAGATGAAGTAATAGAAATAATAGATAAATCAGGTTTGCGTGGAAGAGGTGGCGCGGGATTCCCAACAGGAAAAAAGTGGAGAGCAACAAAAGATGCAAAAGGTGATACAAAATATGTAGTATGTAATGCAGATGAGGGAGACCCTGGTGCATTTATGGATAGAAGTATATTAGAAGGAGACCCTCATAGTGTTCTAGAAGCAATGGAAATAGCAGGATATGCAGTAGGTGCTGAAAAAGGTTACATATATGTTAGAGCAGAATATCCAATCGCAGTACAAAGATTAAAAATTGCAATAGAGCAAGCAAGAGAATATGGCATACTTGGGGAAAATATATTAGGCAGTAAGTTTAATTTCGACATAGAAATAAGGCTAGGTGCTGGTGCATTTGTATGTGGAGAGGAAACAGCACTTTTAGAATCAATAGAAGGACGTAGAGGTCAGCCAAGAGTTAAGCCACCATATCCAGCGCAATCAGGACTATGGGGATGCCCAACACTAATAAATAATGTTGAAACTTATGCAAATATTGCACAAATTATTCTAAAAGGTGCAGAATGGTATTCATCAATAGGAACAGCAAATTCAAAAGGAACAAAAGTATTCGCATTAGGTGGAAATGTAAATAATGTTGGACTAGTAGAAGTTCCAATGGGAACAACATTAAGGGAGATAGTATTTGACATTGGTGGAGGAATACCAAATGGAAGAGAATTTAAAGCAGCTCAAACAGGAGGACCATCAGGAGGATGTATACCAAAAGAACATTTAGATACACCAATAGATTATGAATCTTTAAAAGAAATTGGTTCAATGATGGGCTCAGGTGGACTTATTGTAATGGATGATACAAAATGTATGGTATGTTTAGCAAAATTTTATTTACAATTTACTGTAAGTGAAAGCTGTGGTAAATGTACTCCTTGCAGAATCGGAACGAAACGAATGCTTGAAATATTAGAAAAATTATGTAGTGGCGAAGGAAACGAATACGACATATATAGGCTAGAAAAATTAGCGGTAAATATAAAGAAAGCAAGTATATGTGGACTTGGACAAAGTGCACCAAACCCAGTAATTAGTACATTAAAATATTTTAGAGAAGAATTTAGGCAACATGCAATAGAAAAAGAATGTAAAGCAATGGAGTGCAAGGCACTATCTAGAATAGAAATAGATGAAGAAAAGTGTAAAGCATGTGGATTATGCCAAAGAAATTGTCCTGTAAATGCAATTGAAGGAGAAGGAAGAGAAAAAAGACACATTAACCAGGATAAATGTATAAAATGTACAACATGTATTAGGTCATGTCCATTCCATGCAATAGGGTAGTCTGGTGACAGGCTAAAAGGTGACACAAATGTCACTTCGGTGCCAGGCACAAAAGTGACAAAAAGGAGGAAGTAATGGTAAATTTAAAAATTGATGATAAAAATGTTGTAGTACCAGAAGGTACAACAATACTAGATGCAGCAAAACAAGCAGGAATTGATATTCCAACATTATGTTTTTTAAAGGATATAAATGAGGTTGGAGATTGTAGAATGTGTATTGTAGAAGTTGAAGGAAGACGTGGATTTGCAACTTCTTGCATTCAAACTGTTGAAGAAGGCATGGTTGTGCATACTCATACCCAAAATGTTTTAGAAGCAAGGCATGCTATACTTGATTTAATTATATCTAACCATTCTAAAGATTGTTTAACTTGTACACGTTCACGGAAATTGTGAACTTCAAGATTTAGCAATTAAATTTAATGTATTAGATATTGAATTTAAAGGAGAAAGAACAGAACATAAAATAGATGATAAGTCGCCATCTATTGTAAGAGATTTTAATAAATGTATTTTATGTAGAAGATGTGTTGCAACTTGTAAAAATGTACAAAAAATTGGTGCAATAGATTGCATAGAAAGAGGTTTTGAATCGTGTATTTCAACAACCTATGACCATAGTTTAAATGACGTGAATTGCACATTTTGCGGACAATGTATTGAATCATGTCCAACAGGTGCATTGCATGAAAAAGAAAATATAAACGACGTATGGGCAAAGTTAAAAGACCCTGATACTTATGTAGTAGTACAAACCGCACCATCAATTAGAGTAGCTCTTGGAGAAGAGTTTGGAATGGAGATAGGAACTAATGTTACTGGAAAAATGGTATCAGCATTAAAAGCACTTGGATTTGATAAAGTATTTGATACAAACACAGGGGCAGATTTTACAATAATGGAGGAAGCTACTGAATTTGTTAAAAGGTTTAAAGAAAATGATAATTTACCAATGACAACATCGTGTTGTCCAGGATGGGTTAGATTTGCAGAAATGGAATATCCAGAAAGTTTGGCTCATTTATCAAGTTGTAAATCGCCACACCAAATGTTTGGTGCAATTATAAAATCATATTATGCCGAAAAAAATAATATAGATCCTAAAAATATATATGTAGTTTCTGTAATGCCTTGCATAGCTAAAAAATATGAAAGACAAAGAGAAGAAATGAAAGTAAATGGCTTATGGGACGTTGATGCAGTTATAACAACTCGTGAACTTGCTAGAATGATAAAACAAGCAAATATAGAATTTGATAAGTTAGAAGACCAAACTTTTGACAATCCTATGGAAGAAGCAACTGGTGCAGCAGCTATATTTGGAGTAACAGGTGGAGTTATGGAAGCAGCACTACGTACAGCATATGAATTAATTACAGGAGAAGAACTAAAAAAACTTGATTTTGAAGAAGTAAGAGGAAATAAAGGAATAAAGAAAGCAACCATAAAAATAGGAGATAAAGAAGTAAAAGTGGCTGTAGCACACGGACTTGGAAATGCAAGAAAAGTTATGGAAGAAATAAAGAATGGAACAGCAGACTATAGCTTTGTAGAGGTAATGGCATGTCCAGGAGGATGCATAATGGGTGGAGGTCAACCTATAAAAAGTTCTAAAATAAGAATGACTACAGACATAGCAGCAAAAAGAGCTGCAGCAATGTATTCAATAGATGAAAGAAGCGTAATAAGAAAATCACACGAAAATCCAATCTTGAAAGAAATATATAAAGAATATATAGGAAAGCCGGGAGAACATAAGGCACACGAACTTTTACATACACACTATACACCAATGGAAGAATATAGAATATAAAACGAGGGGACACACATTTCGTTCCAAATTTGAAACAAAGGGACAGACATAGATTAATTTGAAAGTTAATTTATGTCTGTCCATTTTAATAATATAAAATAATTGAAATAGTAAATAAAATATGATATAAATATCATATCAAAAGAAAAAATTAATAAAACATTCATTTTTCTACAGAAAAATGTTTTTCAAAGTATTATAATAAAGAAACAGTAAAAAATAAATTTATGAATCTGTGTTTAAGCAGATAAGTTTGTCGGAATTAAACCTGTCCCAAAAGGTGACAAAAGTGTCACTTTGGTGACAGGCACCAGAGTGACAAGGAGGAGAAATGGAAGACAAGGAGAACTCTAATTTTAAATCTGGATTTGTTTCCATATTAGGTAGAACTAATGTTGGCAAGTCTAGTATAATTAATAGTTTGGTTGGAGAAAAGGTGGCAGCTATTGCAAATAAACCACAGACTACAAGAACAGTTATAAGAGCAATAGTAAATAGACCCAATTCTCAAATTATATTTATAGATACGCCAGGTATTCATAAACCAAAATCTAAACTTGGAGATATTATGGTTGAGAATGCTTTTGAAGTTGCTAAAGACGTGGATGTAGTTGTTTTTGTAATAGAAGCTACTTCTGAGAATATTGGCAAGGGAGACAGATTAATTTTAGATAAAATAAAAGAGTCTGGCAAAAAGACTATTCTTGTAATTAATAAAACTGATTTGGTGAGCAAGGCAAATGTTGCTAAACTAATAGAATTATATAAAAATGAATATGATTTTTCTAGTATTATTCCTGTATCTACTGTGAAAAATACAAATTTAGAAGTCGTACTAGACGAAATAGAGAAGAACTTAAAAAATGGTCCTGCATATTATGATATTGAGGAGTATACTGACCAAACTACAAGAAATCTTGTTGAGGAAACTATAAGAGAGAAGGCTTTAAAACTTTTAAATGATGAAGTGCCTCATGGAATATTGGTTGAAGTTGATAAAATGAAAAGAAGAAAAACAATGGAAAATAAACCAATATATAATATTGATGCTACAATTTATTGTTTAAGAGATTCTCATAAAGGCATCATTATTGGCAAAAATGGTAGTATGCTTAAGAAGATAGGAACTTATGCAAGAGAAGATTTAGAAAAAATGCTTGGCATTAAAATAAATTTGAAATTGTGGGTTAAAGTAAAAGAAGATTGGATTAATAACGAAAAATTTATTAAGAATTTTAAATTACAAAAATAACAACATGTTACTGAATAAACCTACAAAATGATAAATCCTAATTTGTTTTTGCAATATACAAAGATAAATTGTTATGAAAAAGTGAATAAAACTTTGAAAAAAGCAAATGATAAAATAAAGATTAGATTATCTTTATGAATGGAGATGGTTTAGCATGATAAAACAAATAGCTTGGAATACTTTTAAAAATACAGGAGATATTAACACATATTTAGAATTAGCTAAAGTTAAGAGTATAGAGAAAGACATAGAAAAAAACACAAAAATTAACATAGAAAAGAGCATAGTAGAGGCGAAGGAATTAAATGGGAATATTGAAATTAAAGGGAATAGTAATAGCGGAACACAATATGGGCGACTATGATAAAATGGTTACAATATTAACACCAAATCGGTAAAATTGGTTGTGCTGCCAAGGGTGCAAGAAGACCTAAAAGTATGCTTATGGCAGCAACTCAATATTTATGTTTTGGAGAATATTTAATATATCAAGGTGCTAGTTCATATAATATAAATTCGTGTGAAGTAAATGAAGTATTTTATAACTTAAGAATTGATATAGAAAAATTACAATATGCAGCACACATTACTAAAATAATAAATGACGTTACAGACGAAAATCAAAATACATACAAAATTTTACAGCTATTTTTAAACACTTTATATGTGCTTTCAGAAACTGATAAAAATATGGATTTGGTAATATCAATTTTTAAACTAAAACTAATGTGCCTTTTAGGATTTACACCAATAATTGATAAATGCACGACTTGCAAAGAGACGAATAATTTAAACCATTTTAGTTTTAAAGATAATGGATTTAAATGTGATAATTGTAGCAGACAAGATAAAGGTGCAATAGAAATATCAGAAGCAACAGTAAATGCAATAAAATATATTGTACTTGCACCGCCTAAAAAGCTTTTTTCATTTAATTTGTCAGAACAAAATATTAAAGAAATAGAATTAATAGCTAAAATATATTTAAATGAAAAGCTAGATAAAGAGTATAAATTAGAAAAAATGTTTTAAAGAAAGTTTAAGTATAATAATAAATAGATTAAAATGCATAAGAAATCATGTGTTTTAATCTGTTTTTTTATTAATAATATTCGCCAGAAATCTACTCTCACAAGAAGAAACAGGATTTGACACAAACTGCAAATTGTGGTATACTTAATCAGTCAAAAAACAATGTTTTTCCAAAGGAGAAGGAGATATATGAAAGACACAATTAAGTTTGGTATAGGCTTTGTAACAGGTAGACCAAACGTGTGCAAAATAATAAATAGCACATACGAAAGATTAATAAATCAATTTAATGAAATGGATAAAAAAGTAGAATTAACAGCGTATATTTTATTTGATTTGGGTTACCAATACACAACAAGAATAGACTTTTATGGAATAATACCAAATGTATATAAAGACTTAAGTATAAGATATATAACACCAGAGGACATTGAAGAAGAGAAAAAAAGATTAATAGGAAGAGAAGAATTTTCTAAATCAGACGTAGACTTATTCTTTGGACATGGACATGCAAAAGGCAGAAACTCACTAATGTATTATGCAGTAAGAGATAAAATAGATTATTTATTATTCTGGGATGATGACGAATATCCAGTAGCATGTATAAAAGATGAAAATACAAATGAAATAATCTGGAAAGAACAAGATAATATTGCAATGCATTTAAAATATATAAAAAATGCAGACGTTACAATAGGATATCATTGTGGATATATTTCACCGATACCATATGTAGAGTTAGATGAAGACGTAGATGAAGAAAAATTTAAATGCTATATAGAAGCGCTTGGAAATGATATTATTTCATGGGATTCAATTAAAGAAAAATTTGTGAAATACAATGGAATTACATACGCAAATCCAGAAATTGCAAATGGTGAAGGAGAATATGAAATAAAATCAGATGGTGCAGGAAAATGGGTTGCTGGTTCAACATTATGTTTAAACTTGAACCATTTATCAAAAATACCAGCATTCTATAACCCAGAAGGTGCAAGAGGAGAAGATACTTTCTTTTCTACACAACTACTAAATTCAAAAGTAATAAAAGTTCCAGTATATCATTTTCATGATGGATTTTTAAAATATACAAATATAGCTAGAAGAAAATATCCAAAAGTATTAAGAAAAATTAAATCTTCTGAAGAGCAAATAGAAGAAAGATTTTTTAAAGCTTCTCGTGGATGGATTAGATATAAACCTTTATTTGAATATATTACAAATAAAGAAAATTATACAGAAAGAATAGCAGAAACAAGAAGAGAATTAGAAGAAGGAATACCAGAAGTAAACAAGCTATTCGCACATTCAGACTTTAATATGCTTTTAAAGGATTTAGATGAATATGATAAAAATGTAAAAAAACATTATAACGAATACATAAAAACGAATGAGATATGGAATAAATTGAAAAAAATATAATATAAAGGAGATATGCTATGAATAACCTACCTTGTATTAGTATAATAATACCTGCATATAATGCTGGAAAAGATATAGAGAAATGTTTACAGAGCATAATCAGTCAAGCATACAAAGATTTCGAAATAATTATTGTAAATGATGGTTCTGTAGACAATACAAAAGACATATGTGAAAAATATGTTAAATTAGATGACAGAATAAAATTAATCAGTACAGAAAATAGAGGTGCAGGTAGTGCTAGAAATACAGGGATAAATGAAGCCAGGGGACAGTATATTTCCTTTATTGACGCAGATGACTATGTTTGCGAAGATTACTATACTAGAATGTATGAAATGTTAAAAGAGGGAAATGCAGATATAGTAGAAGGCCATTATAAAAGAGTAAGCAGATATGAAGAAAATGTATTTACTAATACAGGAAAGAAAAAAGAATATACAAATATGGAAAAACTGTTAGTACTTTATGGTCCGGACGAAACAGAATATATAAATTCTGTAAGTGTAACTAATAAGTTATATCGCAAAGAATTATTTAATGAAGTTAGATTTCCTATAAATCGCATAATAGATGATGAATTCATAATGTATAAACTTATGTATAATAGCAAAAAAATCATATCAACACCTGATATAATGTATGCTTATGTACAAAGTGAAGAAAGTGTTATGAGAGCCAGCTTTAAAGAAAAGAGAGTACATGATACTTTGGACGTATATGATGAAGTATATGATTTTTTCAAAGATAAAGGAAATGACGAATTAATAGAAAAAATATTAATTAGATATTTAGGATATGGAATTGAATTAACAGAGAAAACAAGTAGGTCAAAAGATATAGAGAATAAAACAAAAGTATATGAATATATAAAAAGCAAGTTCGAAGAAAAAGCGAAAATAGCGGAAGATAAAGTAAATAAGGAAGAATATAATAAAATAAAGAAAGAATTCTATGAAGCACTAAATATAGCAGCTTGTGAAGAATAAGAGGGAATGGATATGAAGGTTGTATTTATTTCTAACTTTTTGACGCACCATCAAGTACCATTTTGTTTAGAAATGCATAAAAGATTGGGTGATAATTTTAAATTTATATCAACAGTAAAGATATTTGAATGGAGACTAAAATTAGGTTTTAAAGATTTAGATAATGAATATGATTTTGTTGTAAAAGCATATGAAAGCGAAGAGAGTAAAAAATTAGCAAAAAAGCTCACACTAGAGAGCGACGTTGCAATAATAGGCTCAACCACAGACGAAATATTGGAAGAGAGATTAAAGCAAGATAAATTAACTTTTAGATATAGAGCGAGAGTATTTATATTTCCAGATGGCTTTTTCAATACAGTATTTAACAAAGAAAAACTAAAATTATTTTATGATAGACATATAAAATATAGAAAAAACAAAAACTTATATATGTTATGTGCAAATGCTTATGGGGCAAAAGATTTTAATTTCTTAGGATTGTATAAAGATAAAATATATAAATGGGGATATTTTCTTGAAACAAATAAATATGATATTGATAAATTAATAGAGAAAAAAGAGGAAAACAAGAAAACAGAAATAATATGGGTTGCCCGATTTATAAAATGGAAGCACCCTGAAGTAGTAGTTAAGTTAGCTAAAAGATTAAAAAAGCAAAAATATAATTTTCATATAAAAATGTTAGGTACAGGAAAATTAGAAGAGAAAACTAGAAAAAAAGTAAAAAAATTAGGTTTAGAAGATGTACTTGAAATAGTTGGACAAGTTCCGAGTGATGAAGTTAAAAACTATATGGAAAGAGCTAATATGTTCATAGGCACAAGTGATAGTCAAGAGGGATGGGGTGCAGTAATAAATGAGTCTATGAATGCTGGCTGTGCTTTAGTTGCAAATAAACGAATGGGTTCAGTACCATTTTTAATAAAAGACGGTGAAACTGGACTTATATATACCACATATAGCGAACTAGAAGATAAAGTAAAGCTATTAATGAAGGATAAAGAATTACGAGACAAATTAGGAAAAAATGCATACACATATATTACAGAAAAATGGACTGGAAGTGTTGCGGCGAACAATTTAATAGAATTATTTGATTCAATAATAAATAAAAAAGAATATAAAATAAAAGAGGGGCCAGCAAGTAAGGAATAATGTCGGATTTAGGGACAGGTCTATTTCCGACAATGTTGTCGTTTTTAAACCTGTCCCCAAAGGTGACAAAAGTGACACTTTGGTGACAGGCACAAAAGTGACAGAAGGGAGGAAAAATGGAAAAGAAGAGATTTAGTGTGATTATACCTGCATATAATGTGCAAAACTATGTAGAAAAAGCAATAAATAGTGTGTTAGAGCAGGATTTTAAAAATTATGAATTAATAGTAGTAAATGATGCATCAACAGATAATACTGAAAAAATAGTAAAAGAATATGAAAGTAGATATGATAATGTAAAGTTAATATCACATAAGGATAATAAAGCCTCCCGGTGGTGCTAGAAATACTGGTCTAGATAATGCAAATGGAGAATATGTAATCTTCCTTGATGCTGATGATTTCCTATATGCAAATGACGTACTTACAAAAGTAGATAATTTGATTGGAGACCAAACAGTAGATATAGTGTATATGGGATTTAAGATAGGTGGAAATAGAGATGAGTTTGTAATTCCAACCGAGGAAACATGTACAAAAGAATATAAGGCTGGAGAAGACATATATCCTAATGTATGGAGTAAATGTTGGAATTTAGATTTTCTAAACAAAAACAATGTAAGATTTGTGGAAAATAGATATTATGAAGATGTACTTTTTGTATATAACGGAGTAATGAAATCAGAGAAATATTTAATAGCTGATTTTCCTGTTTACCATTATATTAGTGGAAGAAAAAACAGTATGACAACAACATTAAATTTAAAAAATATTTATGACACAGTAGATAATATAAAAGATATGATGGAAATAAAGAAAAAAGAAGATACAAAGGAAATAAACTTAAGAATAAAAAGAGAAATAGACATGATAAAAAAACGTTTAGAAGATATATATTATTCAATGTAAGATAAAATTAAAAGTAAAATTAAAGCTGAAAAGCTTTAAAACAAAGATAGGAGTTGAAGAGTGAGTGCAACTTTCTTTGGTACTATGCGAAAACAAAAATAATAGTACAACAAAGAAATTGCCAATTATGTAAAAGTAAGGGTGATTTAAATGTATATAATTAAAAAATTTGAGGATAGATATAATGACGAAGTAAATAACTTCATTATATCAGTATTTGTTGAGGAATATGGCTTTGAGCAATTTAGAAAAGGGCTTAAAGAACAAAACAATCATAAATATATTGAAAATGGTAGCAATTTATGGATTGCTTTAGATGAAAATGATAATATAGTAGGAACTATAGCATTAAGAAAACATAATGATACAGAAGCAGAGATAAAAAAGCTATATGTAAGAAAAGATTATAGGGGAACTGGTTTATCAAAAGAGTTATATGGTAAAGCAATGAAAACGGCAAAAGAAAATGAGTTTAGTAGAATTTTTCTAGGAACATATGATAAACTAGAAAGTGCAATACATTTTTATTTGAAAAGAGGTTTTACTCAGATAGACGAGTTATATAACGAAGAAGAAGGTGCAAGATATTTTGAATTGTATGTATAAATAAAAAATATATATAATTCAAAGTATAGTATGCAAAATGAGAGGAATGTACAAAATATGTATATAATAATAGGACTTGGAAATCCAGAACCAGAGTATTCTAATACCAGACATAATATGGGATTTGACGTTATAAATAAACTTGCTAAAAAAAATGATATAAGTTTAAATAGAACAAAGTTTAATTCTATATATGGTACAGGAATAATAAATGGAAAAAAGGTAGTTTTGATAAAGCCACAAACATATATGAATAATAGTGGGGAAGCGGTAAAAGAGTTTATAAACTTCTATAAAGAAACACTAGAAAATATCATTGTGATTTATGATGACATGGATACAGATATAGGTAGTATTAGAGTAAGAGCAAAGGGCGGACCGGGCTCTCATAATGGTATGAAATCTATAATAAGTAATTTAAATTCAGAGGATTTTTCAAGAATAAGAGTTGGTATAGGAAGACCACAAAATGAATTTGATAGAATAGATTATGTAATTGGAAAGATAGACAATGAAGAATTTACTAGACTTCAAGAAGGACAAGATTTAGCAGTTGAAGCTATAGAATATTGGATTAAAAATGGAATAGATAATACCATGAACGTATATAATTCAAAAAGTTAAAGCAGGAAGGGATAATATGCAAGAATTACTAGTAAGTACTAATAACGAAAATAAAAAAATATTATTAGTAGAAAACGGAAAATTAATAGAAAAGTATGAAGAAACTCCAGAACAGGAAAGAATTGAAGGAGATATTTTTCTTGGAGTTGTAGAAAATGTATTACCAGGAATGCAGGCAGCATTTGTAGATATAGGAAAGGATAAAAATACATTTATACATATAAGAGACGTAATACCAAAAGTAAGTGAAGAAACTGGTAATAAAAATGAAAATTTTGCAAAATATAATATAAAAGATTATTTAAAAACAAGTATGCCAATTTTAGTGCAAATAAAAAAGGATAGTACAAATAAAAAGGGTGCTAGAATATCAACACATTTAAGCATGCCAGGAAGATTTACAGTATTAATGCCAAATGAAAAATTTATAACAATATCGCAAAAAATAGATGATGAAAAAGAAAGAGCAAGACTAAAAAATATCTTAAAAGAGAATCTTCCAAAAGACTATGGTGCAATTATTAGAACTTCAGCAGTTAATAAAAGTAAAGAAGATATAATAAAAGATATAGAAAAAACTATAAAAAAATACGAAAAAATAAAAGAAGAATATAATAAAGCAAAACAAAGAGCTAATTTAAAGCCAAAACTTCTATATAAAAGTGAAGGAATATTAGACAGAATACTTACAGATTTAATAGACCAAGATTTACAAAGAATTTGTGTAGATAATGAAAAAGTATATGATGATATAAAAAAGAGATTAAAAGAAGAAAGAAAAGACATTAAACTTGAATTAACACAAAATATATTAAATATGTATGATATAAAAAATCAGTTAGAAGAATTAGAAAATAGAAAGATTTGGCTAAAATGTGGTGGATTTATTACTATAGATAAAACAGAAGCATTAACTGCAATAGACGTAAATTCAGGAAAATTTACTGGAAAAAAAGATCTAGAACAAACAATATTTATAGTAAATAAAGAAGCAACTATAGAAATAGCAAGGCAGTTACGATTAAGAGATATTGGCGGTATAATAATAATAGATTACATAGACATGCAAGATAAAGAAAACGAAGAAAAAATAATAGAATTATTTAAAGAGAATTTAAAGAAAGATAGATCAAAAACACAAATAGTAGGTTTTTCTAAATTAAATTTATTAGAAATGACACGTAAACACATGTGTAGTAATGATTAGAATGGATTAGAGATACGCCAGAAATAATGTTGTACGAATTTTTATTTTTCGTACAACATTATTTCTGGCTAGTATTAACTATTTTTTTATTTAAACATAATTTAAAAATTTTAGTTATTATTTTAATCAAATTTAACAAAAATATTACTAATTTCCTTCTAAAATAATCTTTAATTCTTCATGTCTTTTTACTTTTTGAGTTGTGGTTTTAATTAAAGGCGTTGTGCTTAAAATAATTTCACGTATATATTTATATGCAGGCATTTTATGATTTACATTTTCCTTTATATCTTCCCACACTTTATTAGATAATTCCTCTTTTGAAAGATTTGGCATATTTTCTTCCACATAATCTTGATTATATACAATTTTAGCACAAATTTTGTAATCTCCATCTTCTAAAGGTCGTCCAAAGACAATACTTTCAGAAACATAAGGTAACTTATTAATTAACATTTCTAATTCTTCAGGGAAGATATTTTTACCATTTTTAAGAACAATTACGTCCTTTTTTCTACCTGTAATAAATAAGAAGCCATCTTTATCAAAATATCCTAAATCACCTGTATAAAACCAGTCATCTTTTAAAACCTCTTTAGTGGCTTCAGGATTATCTACATATTCAAGCATTACTGTTGGGGCTTGTACAGCAATTTCTCCAATTCCTTCACTATTTGGGTTATCAATTTTTACATTAATTCCAGGAAGAGGAAATCCAACAGAACCGCATCTTTTACATTTATCATTTTCTCCAGCAACTACAGGAGAAGTTTCTGTTAAACCATATCCTTGAAGCAAATTAATACCTAAATCTAAAAATCCTTGAATTGCTTCTTTACTCATGGCAGCACCACCAGCTATTAATATACGAAGTTTTCCACCTAAATTATCTAGTATTTGTTTAAACACTTTTCTACGTATATCAATTCCTATTCTAAGTAACCCATTACTAATCTTAGACATAGTAGCTACAAGTTTTGCTTTACCTTGTTCTTCTATACCTTTTTTAATCTTTTTATACATAATCTCTAGCATTAAAGGAACACATACAAAACCTGTAACTTTAAACTCTGCTAGATTTTTTTGTACATATTTAATACCATCACAAAATGCAATAGTTATACCAGAATATGAACCATATAGAAAAGTACAAGTAGATTCAAATGTATGGTGCAAAGGTAAAAACGATAAAAATGTATCATCTTTTCTAATATCAGTCATTTGAGCCAGAGCATATATATCCTCACAAATATTAGACTGCGAAAGTGCAACAGCTTTTGAAATAGAAGTTGTACCAGAAGTAAAAAGCATTATAGACATTTTCTTGTTATCTATTTTTACATTATCATATTTATTATCTCCATTTAATAGTAGAGAATAACCTTTTTGTATTAAACTAGCGAAAGTCGCAAAATCAGCTAAATTATCCATACAAATGTATTGAGTTAATTTAGATTTTTTTTCTTTAGCTATTTTTGAAAATACCTCTGAATATTTTTTATCAAAAATAACGGCTTCGGCTTCACTTCTAATAATTAAACTTTCTATTTCATTATCAGGAAGTGCCCTATCAAGAGGGACAACTACCATATCAGAAGTAGTTATTGCTAAATAACTTACACACCATTCATATCTATTAGGAGAGATTATTGCTACTTTCTTTTGTGAAAGACCAAGATTAATAAGAGCAGTACCAAGTGACTTTATATCACTTACAAATTGTGAATATGTAAGCTTTATATGCTCTTTAGAACTTGGAGATTCTTTATATTCAAATGCTATTTGATCAGAATATAGCTTTGAATATCTATTAACTAATTCTCTGAAATCATTTATTTTATCGGCCTCATACAACTTTCTTTTATACTTCATTATTAAATCCTTTCAAAATTAAAAAATATATACAATTTACGTATATTTTATACCACATACAAAAAATATTCAAGGAAAAAATTGGAAAAAATAAAAATAATAATATATATGAATATAAAACTTAAAAAAATATATATAAATGAACAAAAAAGTTTAAAAAATGTATTGAAAAAATAAAACTGTTAGTATAGAATAAAAATATACTAGGAAGTATCTAAATAAAAGTACAAAGGTACTATTAATTAAATAAAAAGTAAAGAAGTTCTTTGAAACAAAAGTATTGATAGTACCAGTATTTTTAAATTTTAAAACAAAGCATGAAGCAATATGAATAAAAAGAACAAAAAGGATAAGAGTATAAAAGAAAAAGCACATAAGAAGGAGGAATAAATGAAGGAAGAACAAGAAAGAGGTATTACATTAATAGCGTTAGTAATAACAATAGTAATACTAATAATTTTAGCAACAGTAACATTAAATGTAGTATTAGGAGAAGGTGGACTAATAGATAGAGCACAAGAAGGAAAGCAGTTAACAGAGCAAGCACAGACAGATGAACAGGAAGAATTAACAGGTGCAGAGGAATATATAAATGGGATATTAGTAGGAATAGGAAATCAGAATCCACCAGAAGAAAAAAGTGAGGTAGCAGAAGCAATAGAAAATGGAAAAAAATATACAGATACAACACCAATAAAAGATGATTTAGAAAATACAGTGTATATTCCAGGAGGTTTTCATTTAGCTACAGATAGTGGAACAAAGGTAGAGGAAGGTATTGTGATTGAGGATGATAACGGTAACCAATTTGTGTGGATACCAACAGGAACATATAATGTAACAACAGAAGTAGATAAGGATGGAACACAAGATGGAAAACTAACAAATGAATTAACCAGAAGAGCGTGGGCAGATGAAAACGAAGAGGCAGAGCCTACGCCAGTAAATGGAGATGAGGCAATAGCTGGACAATATGCAGTAGAGAATCATGAATATTATTATGGAGAAGGAGATAGCCGTTCTTGCACAATAGTAGGTGGAACAAATAGTATAGATGCATTCTTATCAAGAGCAAAGCCAGTATCAGAAGGAGGCAGAGGAGGGTTTTATATAGGACGTTATGAGCAAGGAACAGGAAATGTATGTAAAGCAGGAGCAAATCCATATGAATTGCTAACAAGAGATGAAGCAAAACAGCAAGCAGAAGCAATGTATAATGGACAAAGCGATATAAAAGCAACCAGTCAGTTAATAAGTAGTTATGCATGGGATACAGCATTAAATTTTATATGTCAGACAAATGAAGAAGGATATTTATTAGCTACAACAACAGATGACAATTATGGTAATATTGGAACATATAATAAAACACAAACAGGAGGATATCCAGCAGATTGTTATAGTAATATCTATGACTTTTTAGGAAATTGTTTAGAATGGACAACAGAGTACTCAAGCAACCTCAGCTTCGACAACTTTCCTTGTGTCAGCAGAGGTGGTAATTACGGCTACAATTACGCAGCATTTCGCGGCTACTACTATACGGGCTTTGGCGATACCTACATTTCCTTCAGGTCTCAGCTTTATATAAATCCTGAAAGCTAATAGAAAATTCCAAAAAACTATTGCAATTACTTAAAAAGTAATGTATAATAATATAGACATAAAGAGAGAAGAAGAGTGGAAGCAAATTCCACTCTTCTATACGTAATAAAGAAAAAAGGAGTATATATGGCAAATATAGAAGAAAGAGTAGAAAGCTTAATAAAGAAAAAAATAGAAGATTTAGGTTATCAGCTATATGACGTACAATATGTAAAAGAAGGGCAAAGCTACTTTTTACGTGTTTTCATAGAAAAAGAAAATGGAAGCATTGACCTAAATGACTGTGAAAAAGTAAATGATGGAATAAACGATTTACTAGATACAGCAAGCTATATAAAAGAACAGTATTTTTTGGAAGTATCTTCAACAGGTATTGAAAAGGTGTTAAGAAAAGATAAGCATTTAGAAGATAATATTGGAAATAATGTGCAAGTAAACTTATTTAAGCCAGTAGAATTACTCGGAAAAAAGCAAAAAGAGGTACAAGGAGTACTAAAATCTTTTGATAAGGATATAATTACATTACAAGTAAATAATGCAAAAGAGATATCTGAAATATCGATTGAAAGAAAAGACATTTCACAAATAAAAACAGTATTTGACTGGGATAATGTAGAATAATGTATGGTATATATAAATCTAAAGGGAGGAATTAGGAAAAATGAAGAAAGTATCTAAAACAAATAATCAAGCAATAGATAGTAGTGAGTTAATAATTGCAATGGACGAATTAGAAAAAGAAAAAGGAATAAAGAAAGAATATTTACTAGAAGCTATAGAAACAGCACTGGTTACAGCATATAAAAGAAATTTTGATTCTGCAGAAAATGTAAAAGTAACAATGGACAAGGAAACAGGAGAAATTCATGTTTATGCAGAAAAAGACATTGTAGAAAAGCCAGAAGATGTTGAGAATAGTAAATTACAGATATGCTTAGAAGAAGCTAGAAAAATAAATAAAAAGTTAGAGGTTGGAGATAAAGCAGAAATTGAACAAGTTCCAAAAAACTTTGGAAGAATTGCAGCACAAACAGCAAAACAAGTAATAGTACAAAAAATAAGGGAAGCTTCAAGAAACTTTTTATTTGATGAATTTAATGAAAGAAAAGGCGAAATTGTTTCAGGTATAGTTCAAAAAGCAGATGGAGGAATTGTTGTTTTAGATTTAGGAAAACTTGAAGGAGTTATGCCTGTAAAAGAACAAATACCAACAGAGAAATATAAAGTTAATGATAAAATCCGTGCATATATTTTAGACGTAGAAAGAGGAATAAAAGGTGCACCACAAGTTATAGTATCAAGAGCAAATAATGATTTTGTAAGAAAATTATTTGAGCTTGAAATACCAGAAATATATGAAGGACTAATTGAAATAAAAGGTGTATCAAGAGATCCAGGAAATAGATGCAAGGTTGCAGTATATTCACAAAACGAAAATATAGACCCTGTTGGTTCATGTGTTGGACAAAAAGGAATACGTATTCAAAACATAATAAATGAATTAAATGGCGAAAAGATAGATGTTATAGAATGGTCAGAAGACCCAGCAATATATATATCAGCAGCTTTACTTCCAGCAGAAGTTATGGCAGTAGACGTAAAACCAGAAGAAAAATTTGCACAAGTTATTGTAAGAGATGACCAATTATCATTAGCAATAGGAAAATCAGGACAAAATGCTAGACTCGCAGCAAGACTTACAAATTGGAAAATAGATATTAAGAGTGAATCTCAATTTAGAGAAATGCTTGCAAAATTAAATGAAGAGCAAACAGAAGAAGCATCAGAAGAAACAGAAACTTCAAATGAAGAATAATATAGGTCAAGCCGAATAAAATAGAAAAGAGGGATTTTGTTGAAAAAATTACCACAAAGAACATGCATGGGCTGTAACTCTAAAAAAGATAAAAAAGATTTAATACGAGTAGTAAAGAATAAAGAGGAAATTATTAGTATAGATAAAACAGGAAAAGCAAATGGCAGAGGTGCATATATTTGTAACAACATAGAATGTTTAGAAAAAGCAATAAAATCAAAAAGACTAGAAAGAGTATTAGAAACTAAAATATCGGAAGAAATTTATGAGAATTTAAGAGGTGTAATTGTTGATAAATAATAAAGTATGTGGGTTATTAGGACTAGCAAGAAGAGCAGGAAAATTAAGTTTTGGTACAGAAGCCTGCAAAAAAGAAATAGAGAGTAACAAAGTAAAATTAATAGTTATTGCAGTAGATGCAGCAGAAAGGACAAAAATGAATTTTAAAAATATTTGTAGTGAAAAGGAAATACCAATATTTGAAATTTTAAGCATTGAAGAAATGAGCAAGGCTATAGGACAGTCGAATAAAGCTGTTGTAGGTATAAAAGATATAAACTTTTCAAAAGAGATTATAAAAATAATAAATGGGGGTGAAGCTATTGGGTAAGAAAATACATGAAATAGCAAAAGAAGTAGGATTAACAAGCAAAGAAGTACTTAAAATAGCAAATGATTTAGGAATTGAAGCAAAAAGTCATTTAAGTGCTGTTGATGATAATGATGCAAAAAAAATAAAGGATAGTATTACAGGTAAGCAAGACTTAGGAAAGAAAGAAGCAAGTAATCAAAATGCAAAACAAGTAAAAAAAGATACTACTTCTTCAAATGCAAAGAAAAATGAAACTCCTGTTATTATTAGACGTGAAGTTATAATTTCAGAGGAAGAAGAAAAAAAGGCTCAAGATGAAGCTAAAGCTCATGAACATAATAAAAAAGATGTTGGTTTTGTGGAAAGAAGAAACAAAAATGACTACAATATTGTATATAGAAACAAACAAACAAAACCACTTACTGTTAGCGAACTTTTTGGACTTAAACCAAAGGAAGAACCTAAAAAAGAAGTTGTAGAAGAAAAAAAGGAAATAGTTAAAGAGCAAGAAGAAGTAAAAGAAGAGCCAAAAGTAGAAGAAAAAGCAGTAGAAGAAGTTAAAGAAACTACTGTAGAATCTAAAAAAGAGGAAAATGTTACACCTAAAAGAGAAGAAAATTATCAAAATAGAAATAATAACAGATATAACAATGATAGGGGCAACAATAGAAACCAAAACTTTAGAAATAATAACATGAGAAATGATAGAAACCAAAATTACAGAAATAATAATCAAAATAATGGTGAAAGATTTAATAGAAATGGTCAAAATGGAAATAATAATTATAGAAATAACCAAAACAACAGATTTGGAAACAATAATAGAAGACCATTAGATGAAAAAGGAATAGACAAAAATATTAAAAATATAATGACTACAGAAATTGTAGAAAAAGAAAATCAAAGAGATTATAGTAGTAAAGTAATAGACAAACAAAAAGCAAGCAGACAGTATGATGAAGCAAAAGCTACTAAAAAAGCAAATAAATCAAGAAGAAATAATCAATTTGATGAATTTGATAGTGGTAAATTAAAAGGACTAAAACAAGTTGATAGTTTATCAAATATGTTTACAGAACAAGATGGTGGTATGCTTGAGTATTATGATTTAACTACTGCAAGAGGTAAGAAAAATAAGAAAAAAGCTCAAAAAGATGATGAAAACCGTAACAAACAAAAAATATTTGAACTTAAAGAAATCACTATTCCAGAAAATATTACAGTAAAAGACCTAGCACAAGAGATAAAGAAAACTACTGCAGAAGTTATTAAAAAATTATTTAGTTTAGGAATAATGGCTACAATAAATAAAACATTAGATTTTGATACTGCATTTTTAGTAGCTAGTGAGTTTGGAATAACAGCTAATAAAAAAGAAGAAGTAAAAGAAGAAGATATTCTATTTGACGAAACAGAAGATTCACCAGATGAATTAGAACCAAGACCACCAGTTGTAGTTGTTATGGGACACGTTGATCATGGTAAAACTTCATTACTTGATGCAATAAGAAGTACTAATGTAATTGAGGGAGAAGCAGGTGGAATTACACAACACATTGGTGCATATAAAGTAAATGTAAATGGAAGAGAAATAACTTTCTTAGATACACCAGGACACGAAGCATTTACAAGCATGCGTGCTAGAGGTGCACAAATTACTGATATAGCAATATTAGTAGTTGCAGCAGATGATGGTGTAATGCCACAAACAGTAGAAGCTATAAACCATGCAAAAGCAGCAGAAATACCAATTATAGTAGCAGTAAATAAAATAGATTTGCCAGGTGCAAATGTAGAAAAAATAAAACAAGAATTAATGGAATATGAACTTGTACCAGAAGAATGGGGAGGAGATACAATATTTGTACCAATCTCTGCTAAAAAACATATAAACATAGAAAACTTACTTGAAATGGTACTATTAGTGGCAGATGTAAAAGAATTAAAAGTAAATCCTAAAAAGCAAGCAAAAGGTACAGTAATAGAAGCAAGACTAGATAAAGCAAAAGGACCAATCGCATCAATACTAGTACAAAGAGGAACACTAGATACTGGAGATACAATAGTTGTAGGTACTTCAATTGGTAGAATAAGAGCCATGAAAAATGATAAAGGACAAAAAATTAAAAAAGCCGGTCCATCAACACCAGTAGAGGTAATGGGACTTACAAATGTTCCAGAAGCTGGAGATACTTTCTATGAAGTAAAAGACGAAAAAATGGCTAAACACTTAATAGAAAGAAGAAAACGCCAAGAAAGAGAAAAGGCAATAGCAGAGCAAAGCAAAGTTACATTAAATAATCTATTTGAAAAAATGGAAAGTGAAAACTTAAAAGAGCTTGGAATAATAGTAAAAGCAGATGTTCAAGGAACAGCACAAGCACTAAAACAATCACTTGAAAAATTATCAAATGAGGAAGTAAGAGTAAGAGTTATACACTCTGCAGTTGGTGCAGTTTCAGAATCAGACGTACAACTTGCAAAAGCAGCAAAATCAATAATAATAGCATTTAATGTAAGACCAAGTTTAGCAGCAAAAGACTTGGCAGAAAAAGATGGAGTAGAAATAAAACAATACTCAGTAATATACAATGCAATAGAAGACGTAGAAGCTGCAATGAAAGGAATGCTTGCACCAGTATATGAAGAAAAAGTAATAGGAAATGTAGAAGTAAGACAAACATTTAAAGTTTCAAATGTTGGGACTATAGCAGGTGCATATGTATTAGACGGACGAGTAGAAAGAAATGCAGGAGTAAGAGTAATACGTGAAAATGTAGTAATACATGACGGAAAACTTGCATCATTAAAGCGTTTCAAAGACGACGTAAAAGAAGTTACAAAAGGATTTGAATGCGGTATTCAAATAGAAAAATATAACGACATTAAAGAAGGAGACATTATAGAAGTATACATTATGGAAGAAGTAAAAAGATAACTTTATGAACTTTAGGGACGTTCTTTAAAGTTCAATCCTTTATCTTATATTATATATTTCACATTATAGATTACATTTTTTGAACTTTAAAGAACGTCCCTAAAGTTCAAATTCCAAAAGAGGAGGAAAGAAAAATTGCCTAAGAATGAAGCAAGATTAAACAGAATAAATGAGGAGTTAAAAAAAGAATTGAGTCAAGTGCTTAATTATGAATTAAAAAATCCAAATGTTACAGGTATGCTTAGTGTAACAAAGGTAAAAATAACTCCAGATTTTAAATATGCTAAAGTATATGTAAGTATATTAAATTCTAAAAATATAGACAGAACAATGGAGGGCTTAAAAGAATCATCAGGCTTTATAAGGTCAAGACTTGCAAAAACAGTAAATTTAAGAATTACACCAGAACTAGTTTTTGAAATAGATGATTCATTAGAATATGGTGCTAGAATAGATTCAATATTAAAAGATTTAAACATTAGCAAAGAGGATAATGAGAATAAAGAGGAAGAATAAAAGAGAAGAGGAAAGTGTATATGAGTACATTAGATAATATTTTAGAAGAGATTAATAAAGCTGAAACAATAGTAATATTAACACATGAAAACCCAGATGGAGATGCCATAGGGTCAGCTTTAGCACTATATAATTCATTAAAACAAATAGGAAAGAATCCAGATGTGATTATACCAGAATATCCACGTACATTTGAATTTCTACCAGGCGCTGAAGAAACAAAAAAAGAATCAGACGTAGAAAAATATGATTTAGCAATTTCAGTAGATTGTGCTACAATAAAAATGTTAAATGGTTTTGCTAAATATTTTGAAAATGCTAAGTCAAGAATATCTATAGACCATCATAGTACAAATACTATGTTTGGCGATTTGAATTATGTAAGCCCTGATGCACCAGCATGTGCACAAATACTTTTAGTAGTATTAGAGTATTTTAAAGTAGATATTACAAAAGAAATTGGAACGTGTATATTAGCAGGAATTATAACAGATACAGGAGGATTTAAATATTCAGGTGTAACCGCAGAAACATTTGAATTTGTTGCATGGCTTGCAAACAAAGGAATAAATGTACCTAAAGTATATAGAAAAGTATTACAAATAAAAACAAGAGCCAATTTTGAACTAAATAGAATAGCTGCAAATAGATTAGAATTTTATGAAGATGGAAAAGTAGCATTTACATATATAACAAAAGAAGATGAAGAAAAAGTAAATTCAGAAAGCGGCGACCATGAAGGAATAGTAGAAACAGGTAGAGATATAGAAGGTGTAGAAGTATCTATTTTCTTGCGTGAGACAGATAAAGGATGCAAAGTTTCTATGAGGTCAAATGAATATGTAAATGTATCTGATGTATGTTTACTACTTGGTGGAGGCGGACATATCCGCGCAGCAGGTGCTACAATGCAATGTACGATAGAACAAGCAAAAGAAAAGATTCTTAGACAAATTAAATCGGTCATTTAAAATCGTGGACAAAAGGGACACTCTTATTTGTCCACACTTTTTAATTTGTTATATATTTATTGTGGACAAATAGGAGTGTCCCTTTTGTCCACGATTCTTGAAAGGATATATATAATATGGATGGAATTATACTAATAAATAAACCAAAAGGATATACTTCGCATGACATCGTTAACAAAGTAAAACATATTTTACATGAAAAGGTAGGGCATATAGGTACATTAGATCCAAACGCAACTGGTCTTTTACCGATTTTAGTAGGAAAAGGAACTAAACTTTCACAATATTTAATTAACCATGATAAAGAATATGAAGTAGAATTAAAACTAGGGCTAAAAACTGATACGGCAGATGAAGAAGGAAGAGTTATAGACGAAAAAGAAGTGGAAAATAGTATACTAGAAAAAGAAAATGTACAGACTGTATTAGAAAGTTTCATAGGAAAACAAAAACAAGTTCCACCAATGTATTCTGCAATAAAAGTAAAAGGTAAAAAACTATATGAATATGCACGAAAAAATATTGAAGTAACTGTAGAGCCAAGAGATATAGAAATATATGAAATTGTACTATTAGATATTAATAAAACAGAAAAGATAATTAAATTTAGTGTAAAATGTTCAAAGGGAACATATATAAGAAGCTTATGTGAAGACATTGCAAAAGCATTAGGAACTATAGGCTACATGAAAGAATTGAATAGAATAAAAGTAGGAATATTTAATATAAAGAATAGTATTAGTGTAGAAGAATTAGAAAAGTATAAGGAAGGAAACAACATATTAGAAAGTTATATTATTTCTATAGAAAATGCATTTATACACATATATGGTAATGATAATTTTGTGAGTTTGGATGACAAAAAATTAGAACTTTTATATAATGGAGTAAAGCTTAAATTTGATATGGAAGATGGGCTATATAGAATATATAATAAAGAAAAAGTTTTTATCGGGATTGGAAGCACAAAAAATGGATATTTAAAGAGAGAAATATGGCTATAGAGAACAATGTGAACATTGTGTAAAAAAACAAAAATACACTTGAAAAAAAGATAATGTTATGATAATATATACATACATTAAAAAAGAATATAAAATCAATCAATTCCCTGCGTAGTGCGTGTAGACTGGAATTTTAGAACCAACAATAGATTAAAGGGAGTCCGCCTTTGAATGTGGCGTGTAGGCTTACATTTTATCAGTAAGAAACCCAGAAGCATTCAACAAGACACCCACCTGTGAAAGCAGGCTCTTAAAATTTCATTCATCTTACGGCTAATGTGGGGTTTTTGTATATATAACAAAATAAGAAATTTAAAAATATAGGAGAGTTACTATTTGAACATACAAGAATTAAGGAAAAAAGGAAGAGATAAATTAATAAAAGCTAATGTATATGAGGCGAATATTAAAGCGGATATTTTATTACAATATGTACTAGGTATGACTAAAACAGAACTTATATCAAACAGTTTAAGTGAAGTAAAAAATAGTGAAGAGGAAAAATATATAGAATATTTAGAACAAATTGTAAAAGGAAAGCCAATACAATATATAACTAATATACAAGAATTTATGAAATTAAACTTTTATGTGGACGAAAATGTTCTAATACCACAACCAGATACAGAAATACTAGTTGAGGAAACATTAAAAAAAATAAATGAAAAAAGCAAAATATTAGACCTATGTACAGGAAGCGGTGCAATAGCAATATCAATAGAGCATTATGCAAAAAGTAAAACTAAATTAGAAATATTTGCGTCAGATATAAGTAAAGAGGCAATAGAAATAGCAAAGAAAAATGCAGAATATAACAATGCCAATATTAAATTCATATTATCAAATATGTTTGAAAATATACACGAAAAAGAATTTGATATGCTAGTATCAAATCCACCATATATAGAAAGAAATATAATACCTACATTATCAAAAGAGGTACAAAGTGAGCCACAAATAGCTTTAGATGGAGGAGAGGACGGACTAGACTACTATAGGATAATAGCAAAAGAAGGATACAAATATGTAAAATTAGGTGGATACATATTAGTAGAAATAGGATATAACAAAAAAGAAAGTGTAATTAATATTTTTAATAAATACAAAGAAAAATATACAGAGATAAAATGTATAAAAGATTTAAATAAGCAAGATAGAGTAATAGAAGTGAAAGTAAAATAAAAAGTAGAAAGGAGAACAAATAAATGTCATTTTCTACAGAAGTAAAAGAAGAATTAAGTAAATTACCAAATTTAGCAAATAAAGCTTGTGTAAAAGCAGAGCTATATGGATACTTAAATACAAGTAATGTATCAATAGGAAAAAAACGGAATAAGGTTTTCAACAGAGAGTGAATATAATATAAACAGGTTTGGAAAACTATTAAATAATTTGAACATATTAAAATATGATATCAATATAGTAGGAAAAAACTTTATTATAAATATGCCGAAATCTTCTGTAATATTATTAGAAGAAATATTTAAAAACTATGGAATATCAGATATAGAAAGTGAGCAAAAGTCATTTGTTAGAGGAATATTTTTAGGGGGAGGAACTATAAATAATCCAAAAAATAAATATCATATAGAATTAATGGTAAAGCAGGAAAAAATAGCAAGAGAAGTTATAAATATATTGGAAAAATATAATATAAACTTTAAATTATTAAATAAAACAAACGAAGAAAAAGATACATTAAGCAAATCAAAAGAAAGTAAGAAATCGAAAACTCATAAATATTCAATATACTCTAAAGATGGAGAAGAAATATCAAAAATACTAGCATTTATAGAAGCAAGTGCATCAGTATTAAAATTTGAAGAAATTAGAGTATATAGAGATATGAGAAATAATATAAATAGAATAGTAAACTGCGAAACAGCCAACTTATCAAAAACAGTGGATGCAGCAGTAAAGCAAATAGAAGCAATAAACAAACTAAAACAAGAGGGCAAATTTAATAAATTGCCAGATAACTTAAAAGAAATAGCAGAGTTAAGAATAAAAAATCCAGAAGCATCATTAACAGAACTTGGGAATATGCTAAAAACACCATTAGGAAAGTCAGGAGTAAACTATAGACTTCAAACAATAATAAAAATGTCACTCTAAATAAAAAGTAAGGAAATATAAAACATGGAAGAAAGTATAAAAGAAAACACAAAAAATATAGGAATTTATGTACATATACCATTTTGTAAGAAAAAATGTGAATACTGTGATTTTAAATCATTTGTTGGCAAAGAAAATTTGATTGACCAATATATGAAATGGGTTAATTATGAATTAAAAAGTATAGGAGAGGGAAATAGGCTAGATTATGAAAAAAATTTAGATGATTTAATTATAGTAAAAACTATATATATTGGTGGTGGTACACCATCTATTTTACCACCTAAATATATTTCAGATATTTTAAATACCATAAAGGATAATTATACAATAGATAACAAAAATCTTGAAGTTACTATAGAAGTAAATCCTGGAACTGTAAATGAAGAAAAATTAACCAAATACAAAGAGTGTGGTATAAATAGATTAAGTATTGGGCTTCAAGCAACTCAAAACGAAGTACTAAATACATTAGGAAGAATACATACATATAATGATTTTTTAGATACATATAACTCTGCAAGGAAAATAGGCTTTAATAATATTAATGTGGACTTAATGATTGGTATTCCTGGACAGAGTTTAGAAACTGTACAAGAAAGTATAGAAGAGATTATTAAGTTATCTCCTGAACATATTTCGACATATTCACTAATTATAGAAGAAGGAACACCTTTTTTTGACAAACTAGTTAAAAATGAAATAACACTTCCAGATGAAGAAATAGAAAGACAAATGTATTGGATGGTAAAGAAAAAATTAGAAGAAGCGGGATATATTCATTATGAAATTTCTAATTTTGCTAAAAAAGGGTATGAGTCTAAACATAATTTGGCTTGTTGGAATCAGGAAGAATATGTAGGAGTAGGTGCTGCTGCTCATTCATATACTAATAATGTTAGATATTCTAATGTATGTGAAATAGAAGAATATATAAATAATTATGAAAACAACAATGAAACTAATAATTTTATATTCCATGAAAAACAAACTAAAGACAGTAAAATGAAGGAATTTATGCTATTGGGCTTAAGAAAGATAAATGGAATACGAGTGCAAGAGTTTAAAAATAGATTTGGAGAAAATCCAATATATTTGTATAGAAAAGAATTAAATAAACTAGTAAATGAAAATTTATTAGAAATAGATGGAGATACTATTAAATTAACTAAAAAAGGACTAGATTTAGCAAACTTAGTGTGGGAAGAGTTTGTATAGAATATAAAAAGTGCATATTTCGATTAAAAATATGCACTTTTATGATGATATACAACAGAATATTCTCTAATACAATAATATAAATTATATATTTCAATTTTCAAATTTAGAATAATATTCATCTAAACTATTTACTAAATTATTAGCATCCGAATCAGATAAATAGTTATTTTCAACCATAGATGATATAACTTTCTCTTGACGACTTTTTGTTAAATCGGGATTAACAGTAGGTGAATATACACTTGGTGCATTTGGAATACCTGCCATCATGGTAGAATCTGCAAGACTCATTTCAGAAGTAGATTTGTTTAAATATCCTTGACAGGCTTCTTCAATTCCATAATATCCATCTCCAAAATATATGGTATTTACATATAATTCTAAAATCTCATTTTTAGTGTATTTATCCTCCAAATCAAAAGCAGTTATTATCTCTGCTGATTTTCGAACTACAGGATTAGTTTCTGCTATGTAAAAAATATTTTTTGCAACCTGTTGGGTTATGGTGCTTCCACCTTCACGAAGAGAAAATGTGGATACATTAACATATATTGCTCTACCTATTGCAATTAGGTCTATAGCGCCATGTTCTCTAAATCTGTGATCTTCTACAGCGATTACAGCATTTATGTAATTTTGAGGTAAATCTTCATATTCTACATAATCGGGGGCTGATTGTATATCCTCTATAACATTCTCTAAAGTATCTCCAGCTAATGCTTCATGATACATATTATTCCCAGATACATATAATGTAATTCCAACTATTAATATGATTGCTAAAATAATTAAAAGTACATTTCGTAGTATTTTCAAATATAATCACCTCTTTCTTAAGAGAATTATACCATATAAATGAAATAAATTTATTAAAAATTCATTAATATTATTTGAATAATATAAAAAAATATTGACATTATCAATAGATAATATCAATATTTTTTGTTAATCTACAAGCATAGGACCTATATTTGTAACTGTTCCAGCACCTAAAGTAAGAACGATATCTCCTGGGCTTGCATTTTGTTTTATATAGTTTACAATTTGATTAAAATCAGGCATATACATTGCATTGTATCCTAAATCAACAATTTTATCTACTAAATCCTTAGAAGAAATATTGTATGTATTAATTTCTCTAGCTGCATATATATCTGTAACTATTATATTATCAAAATTTATCAATGCATAAGCAAAATCTAACAGTAAATTTTTAGTTCTACTATATGTATGTGGCTGAAATATTACCCAAGATTTATTGTATTTCTTTTGCTTTAAGGCATTAGCAGTAGCTAAAATTTCAGTTGGATGATGACCATAATCATCATATACATTTACATTATTAAAGCTACCTTTAAATTCAAATCTTCTATGTGCACCTGTATATTTTAACAAGGCATTTTTTATATCTTCTTTTTCTAATCCATAATGATGGCAAACGGCAATACAAGCCAAAGCATTCATAACATTATGAATTCCAGGAATAGACAACGATATTGTTTTATAGAATGTATTGTTATAGTACGCGTCAAATGTTGGAAAACCATTTTTATTAAAACTAATATTTCTTGCGACGAAATTAGCATTTTCATTTTTGATGCCATAAGTTAATACTTTTGCATTTGTGAGTTTTGCAAGCTTCATACAATTATCGTCATCCCAGTTTATAACTAAAAGTCCATCTTCTGGTAAAAGTTTTACATAATTACTAAAAGATTTTACAATGTTTTCTAAATTTCCAAAATAATCTAAATGATCATTATCGATATTTAAAATAACTTCAGTTTTTGGAAATAACTTTAAATAACTTTCAACATATTCACAAGCTTCGATTATGAAATAATCACTATTGCCAACTCTATAATTTGCATCTAATTGTTTTAAATAAGCACCTACCTGTATAGAAGGATCTTTGCCAGCCTCTAAAAAACATAATGAAATCATAGAAGTTGTTGTTGTTTTTCCGTGAGTACCAGATATACATATTGTATCTTTAAATGATTTAGTAAGAATTCCTAAAAAAGTTCCTCTTTCTATAATGGGAATATTTAGTTCCTTAGCTCTTACTAGTTCAATATCATCTTTTTTTATAGCGGCACTAAAAACAACTAGATTAGCTTTTTCCAAATTTTCTAAATCATGTCCGATTTTAACAGGAATATGATTTTTTATTAATTTATCAGTAGTTTCTGATCTAGAAGCATCAGAACCAGTAACAATAAAACCGCAAGCATGTAAAATCTCTGCAATACCACTCATACTTACTCCACCAATTCCGATAAGGTGAATGTGTTTATACTGTTTTAAATCTTCTAATTCTATCATAATGAACACTCCCTATATTTATATAGCCTAAATCACACATATTATATACTTTTTTTTAGATATTTTCAATATAGTATATGATAAAAGTAGTAATTTGTGAGATAAAGAGAAAATAAATATATAAAGTGAATAAATAATTTGTAGAAAATATAAAAAAATAGAAGGAAAAAAAGTTTTTTTGGAGAATAATATAACTGTACATAGAAAAAGTCACAAAAGACAATGTACGAATATTTTTTAAAACTTTAGAAAGAGGTGCTCAATATGCAAATAACAGATGTACGTTTAAGAAAAGTAAATTCAGAGAACAGAATGAAAGCTGTTGCTTCTGTAACATTCGATAATGAATTTGTTGTACACGACATAAAAGTTATCGAAAGCCAAGATGGATTATTTATAGCTATGCCTAGCAGAAAGACTCCAAACGGAGAATTCAAAGATATAGCTCATCCAATAAATCCAGAGACAAGAGAGAAAATTCAAAAAGCTATTTTAGAAGCTTATGAGTCTCCTGAAGCTGAAGCAAGTTCGGCAGAATAATAAATTATAAAAATTACAAACCCCATACTAAAAAGTATGGGGTTTTTCGTGCCTCAAATTAAATCAGCACTTTGAACAAATTGTCAATTGCCATAGACAAAGCCAAATCCTTGGTGTTCAAGCTAATTGCAAGCACGTTCTTGGAGTTAGGAAACTCTTCAGGCATTTCGGTAAATTCAATTAGGAAAGAGCTTTTGCTCTTACTGCCTACCCGAGAGGATGCCATTGATGCAAGCATGTTGAACTTGGTGGCAAATGTGCTAACTGCCTTCAGATTAAACCTTCCATTGGCAGGCTTCAATACCTTTTCAGGAATAGAAGCTCTCTTGAGCAATACTTTTTCCCCGGCAATGACCGCAGAGGGAAAGAAGGTTAGCCGATCATGGTTGTATTGAACCAAGTATTTCGACAGGTGTGCAGAGAAGGCCATCTCAGAAACAAAGTTTTTGAAATGGGCAGATACCTCGTCATACAAAGGTAAATAAATTGTGTAATTCTCCATAGTATACCTCTTTTCTCTAATTTGTTCCTGCTAAAAATATAGCATAATATATTATAACATTAATTGGAAAAAAATGCAAACAGTCTGAAACAAGGGGACACACAATTCGTTCCAAAAATGGAACGATTTGTGTGTCCCCTTGTTTCAAACTTTCTAAAATTCACAATTCTTTGGTGTTCTTGGGAAAGGTAATACGTCTCTGATATTTTGAATACCAGTTAAATACATCATCATTCTTTCAAAACCCAAACCAAATCCAGCATGTGGGCAACTTCCGTAACGTCTTAAATCTAAATACCACCAGTAATCTTCTTTAGATAAATTTAATTCTTTCATTTTATTAGATAACTTTTCAAAATCATCTTCTCTTTGACTACCACCAATTATTTCTCCAATTCCTGCAACTAATAAATCTGCTGCAGCTACTGTTTTTCCATCAGGGTTTTGCTTCATGTAAAATGCTTTTATTTCAGCAGGGTAGTCTGTGACAAATACAGGGCGTTTAAATATAACTTCGCTTAAATATCTTTCATGCTCTGTTTGAATATCAGTTCCCCAATGTACAGGAAATTCAAATTTATCATTTACTTTTTCAAGCTCTTTTATAGCATCTGTATATGTGATTCTTCCAAAATCAGAATTAACTACATTATCTAATTTTTCGAATAATCCAATATCTATAAATTTATTAAAGAATTCCATTTCTTCTGGGGCATTTGCTCTAACATAAGTAATAATGTATTTAATCATTTCTTCAGCTAAATCCATGTAGTCATTTAAATCTGCAAAACATATTTCGGGTTCTATCATCCAGAATTCAGCCGCATGCTTTACTGTATTTGAATTTTCTGCTCTAAATGTAGGACCAAATGTATATACATTTCTAAAAGCATGTGCAAAGGTTTCTACGTCTAGTTGTCCGCTTACTGTTAAGTGTGAGGATTTACCAAAGAAATCTTGCGAAAAGTCTATTTGTCCATCTTCAGTTTTTGGTAAATTATTTAAATCCATTGAAGTAACTCTAAACATTTCTCCAGCACCTTCACAATCACTTCCTGTAATTATTGGAGTATGTACATATACAAATCCCTTTTCTTGGAAGAATTTATGAATTGCATAAGATAGTACAGACCTTACTCTAAATACCGCATTAAAAGTATTGGTTCTAGGACGTAAGTGTGCAATAGTTCTTAAATACTCAAAAGAGTGTCTCTTCTTTTGAAGGGGATAGTCTAGTTCTGCGAGATTTACAACATCAACCTTACTAGCTTTTATTTCAAAAGGCTGTTTTGCATTCTCAGTTTTTACAACTACTCCTTCTACAATTATTGAAGAACTAATAGATAATTTTCTTATTTCTTCGAAATTATTTAATTTATCATCAAAAACGATTTGAACGTTTTTAAAAAAGCTTCCATCATTTAATTCAATAAATCCAAAGTTTTTAGAATCTCTTAAAGTACGTACCCAACCAGCAAGTTTTACTTTTTTATCTGCATAATTATTGATATTTCTATATAAGTCTTTTATTAAAGTGTAATCCATTATATAACCTCCTATTAATATAAACAATATGAGTGTATTATACAAGAAAAGTAGGTTAAATTCAAGATGATTTCTAAAATATTGCAGTAAAAAAATAAACTTACACTTAAAATATATATAAAAATTAGCCTAAAGTGTTGACTTTTGGCTTTTTTCATTATATAATATTTAAGCATGAATTTGGCGATGAAGTAAGATGTGGCTACACAAGGCTATTTTACTAGCTTTGATGGAGGGAACTCTTATGGAGTATGTCGTGGCAAAGACCAAGGCGGTAAGTATAAAATTAAGCACTTATCCCAAGAAAATCATGCACAACTTGGGTTTTTATATTGGTGATATTCAAAACACCAGGGTGCGTTTATAACTTCCGACCGATTAATAAATTATATTAAGGAGGGAATTTTTAAATGGCAACAAAGAAGGAAAATGCTGTAACAAGCGAAAAAATTAGAATAAGATTAAAGGCTTATGACCATGTTGTTTTAGAACAGTCTGCTCAAATAATAGTAGATACTGCTAAAAAAACAGGTGCAAAAGTATCTGGTCCTATTCCATTACCAACAGAAAAAGAAGTTATAACAATTTTACGTTCTCCACACAAAGACAAAGATTCAAGAGAACAATTTGAAATGAGAACACACAAAAGAGTTATTGATATTCTTTATCCAACACAAAAAACTGTTGACAATCTAAAGAAAATAGATTTACCAGCAGGTGTAGATATAGAAATCAAATTATAATTTAGTTTAAGTATTAATCAAAAAACCAAGCTGGTATAACATTTTATAAAATGCAATACAATATATCAGCCAATAGTTAGGAGGAAAAATGAATAAAGGATTAATAGGAAGAAAAATTGGTATGACTCAAATATTTGACGAGTCAGGAAAAGTAATTCCAGTAACAGTTATAGAAGCTGGACCTTGTGTTGTAGCACAAGTAAAAACAGTAGATACAGATGGATATCAAGCAGTTCAATTAGGATTTGGCGATATCAAAGAAAAGAAATTAACAAAACCTGCAAAAGGACATTTTACAAAAGTAAATGTTACACCTAAAAAACATTTAAGAGAATTTAGATTAGATTCAGTAGAAGGTCTAACAGTAGGTCAAGAATTAAAAGCTGACGTATTTGCAGCTGGAGATAAATTAGATATTCAAGGAACTTCAAAAGGAAAAGGATTCCAAGGTGTTATAAAACGTCATGGACAACACAGAGGACCAATGGGACATGGCTCTATGTATCATAGAAGACCAGGTTCAATGGGACCAACTTCAACACCAGGTAGAGTTTTCAAAGGTAAAAAATTACCAGGTCATATGGGATCTCAAACAATATCAATCCAAAATCTAGAAGTTATAAGAGTAGATTTAGATAAAAATGTAATATTAGTTAAAGGTAGTGTGCCAGGTGCAAAAGGTGCAATACTAAAATTAAAATCAAGTGTAAAATCAAAATAGAGAAGGAGGAGAAACGAAATGCCTAAAATAGATGTATATGATATACAAGGTAAAAAAGTTAGCACAGTTGACTTAAAAGACGAAATATTTGGTATCGAACCAAATGAAGCTGTAGTACATAGCGTTTTAGTTAACTTTTTAGCTAATCAAAGACAAGGTACACAAAGCACTAAAACAAGAGCAGAAGTTCGTGGTGGTGGTAGAAAACCTTGGAGACAAAAAGGAACAGGTAGAGCAAGACAAGGAAGCATTAGAGCACCACAATGGATTAAAGGTGGTATAGCTTTAGGTCCAAAACCTCGTTCATACAAATATACAGTAAATAAAAAGGAAAAGAGATTAGCAATTAAATCTTGCTTAAGCTCAAAAGTATTAGAAAAAGAATTAGTAGTTGTTGATAGCTTACCATTAAAAGAGATAAAAACTAAAGAAATGGTAAAAGCATTAAACAACTTAAAGGTAGAAGGAAAAACATTAATCCTATTACCAGAAAAAAATGAAACAGTACAAAAATCAGCAAGAAATATTGAAGGAGTAAAAACTACTCTAGTAAATACAATTAATGTATATGATTTATTAAAATACAAAAA
>CALXVB010000013.1 GCA_944391855.1 uncultured Clostridia bacterium
TGAAAAAGTTACAAGTGAAGAAAGGCTACATACAGCAATAAAGAATTGCGAATATATGGAAGAATTAAATAAAGATGGACAAGCATCACGAAAAAATCCAATGACCAAAGTGTATAAAATAATTGATGGATTAAAAGAATATTTAGAATAAAGTTTACAGAAGAAAAGCAAAGTATGAGAGTAATTAATAGTTACAGGATTATTTTGCTTTTTTTGATAATAAAAGACAAGTTTCGACAAATTTTTAATAATAAATATATTATAATACAATATAAATAGTTAAAATGGGAGAAATGATATGGAGTATAAGTTTTACAATAAAGAATCTAGAAATGAAATAACATTTGAAACCAATAGTTTATATACATTTATTTATGGACCAAATGGAACAGGAAAAACAACTTTTAGTAGAGTATATTATGATAAGAAAATTGATAATGTAGTATATAAAGTTTTTAATGAAGATTTTATCAATAATAATGTATACGTAACTGATATGGATGGAAGTAGGCAAAGTTCAGAAAATAAAAAAGGGTTAAATAGATTATTTATAGGAAAAAATGTTAAGAAATATTCAGATTTTTTAACCAGAATAAGACAAAGAAAAAATAAGTTTAATTCAATTCCAATAAACAACGATTATAAAGAAACAAATGATCTTTTTATAAATAAGATAGATGAAATTTTTGATGGAAATGATGAATATAAGAAAAACAAAGACCCATTTATAGAACATATCTTAAAGCCAGAAGACATAAAAAATATTATAGAAGAAGTAAAGAAATTAATAGATATAGAAAATATAACAATTTCTACTAAAAATATTTTAAATGATAAATATACTAAAAATTATGAGTATGATTATCAAGTAAATATTAATAATAATTTGTTAAAACAAGAGATTATGAATTATTTAAAAGAAAAAAATAAAAATCAGATGGAAGAATATAATAAGAGTATAAATGAATTTGAAATAAATATTAAAAATTTATTAAATGTTTTAAGTACAAATCTATTGGTAGAAGTAGAAGAAATTAAAAAAGAATTAGATATAGAAGTTAAAAAATATGAGATTATAAAGAATATAGACGAGGAGAATAAAAAGTTTATACAAAATGTAATAGGGGAAAAAGATGTAAGTTGCGATGAAATAGAAAACTGGCAAAAAGAAGGTTATAAATTTCACAAAGAAATTGAATTTAAAACGTGTCTATATTGTCATAATGAAGATATACAGAGTGATGTAAGAGAAAGTTATATAACTCTGTATGAAAATAAATATATAAAATTATTAAATTCTTTAAAAACAGTTGTTGGAAAATATATTAATAATATTATTATGGATAAAATAAAGTACGACTCAATAAAAAGTTTTTATGAAAAAACTGGTAGAACCAAAGAGTTATTAATAATTCAAGATATTTATAAAAATATAGATGAAATCCAAGAAACAATAAGTGAAATATACACTAAGAAAAAGTTTGATGACAAAATAATTGAAAGAATAAAAGTTTTATTAGATTACTATGACAGTGTAAAAGATATATTTGAAAAAATTGAAGAAGATGCAGAAAAGAAAGAAGTAGTAAAATTTGAATTTAAGGAATCGTTAAAATTACTATATACAAATATAGATATTATAAGACAAGTAAAAAAAGAAATATTTTTAAATAATCTAACCAGGATAGAAAATGAATTAAAAGAGAGAATAAATACTATTCAACAACAAGAAATAGAAAAAGTTCAAACATATTTGCAATTTTATCAAAAAATATTCAATACGAAATATTCTATTGAAAAAGTAAGATCGGCGATGTCTTCTGCTCAAGAAGCAAATGCAATGTTAGAAATAAAATTTAATAATAGAAGAAAAATAAATGAAATAAGTACAGGAGAAAAGAATATACTTGCTTTGATTGTATTTTTCTCAAATCTAGAGAATGAACTAAAAAAATTGAATGATAATGAAAAAATTACAATTATTCTAGATGATCCTGTTAATAGTAATGATTGGAATATTTTTTTTAGTTTGCAAGCTATAATTGAAGATTATTTGCAGCACTTCTATAAAGATAAAATTGAAGATATAATAATTTTATCTCATAATGTGGATTATGCAGTAATTCAATTACAAAATTTAAAACAAAAAAATGAAAAAGTAAAATTATTAAGATTATTTCCAGATACCTGCATTAATATTGATATTGACCTTATTTATACAAATGATATAAAGTTAATAAGCAATTTTATTTTTGAATGGCTAAAAAGTTTTGAAAAAAAAGATAACTATTACTATATGAGCTTAAATGAATCATATAGAGTATTCTTATCATATAGAAAGTTTTTTGAAGATTTAATATATGAACGTAGCTATATTTCTCAGGTAAAAGTTGATGGAGAAGATAAAGGCGACATAGAGAAAATAAAAGAAATTAGTAATAATTCTGATTTTATAGATTTATTAGATTATTCAAGTAAAATATTGTATAATCTAGATGATAGTAAAGTAAATATAACTTTATTTACAAAAAAATTTATTAATGTGATTAAAATAATAATCGGAGATGGAAATATATTAAAAATGGAAAACTCTGATTTAACAAAAATATTAGATGAAATAAAGATAGATGATACAACACAATTTGCAATTAAAGGAAAAGAGGAATTAACTAATATAAAAGCCAATGATTTTATAATTGATGGTAAAAACTTAGATCAAGAAAAAATGAAAAATATATTAGTGAAAGCATTTACAATGAAAAAAGATTCAAGAGATTCAGATGAAATAAAGTATATGAATAATCAATCAAAAATATATTATATGAATTATATAAAACATTGTAATGAACTTGTAGGAAAACCATTATTAGCTCTTGATGTAGAACCTATGATTAAATATTTGAATTCATAAAAAACATCCTCCAATATTTTTGGAGGATATTTTTATAAATTCAAACAGCCACTTATAAGTTCAACACCATCACAAAATCCATTCCTATAATACTTCTCATTCCAATAGCAAAGATAATCTATAAAATTCTTATCTAGTCTATCTAATTGATTCCTTACATATTTTTTATTCTGTTTAGGAACATTTCTTAAAATATTTGCAGCAATCTCATCAAAATAAATATAATGTTTTTTATCTTCTTTGGTGAGTCTACCAGAAATTGTTTCCTCTCTAAAACTTAACCATTCTTTTAAAATATCATCATTAACTTCTCTAAAATTATTCATAATCAAAACCTCCATAAATTTATTAAAATAATTGGGCTCAAAATGGGCACACAACCCACCAAAAATAACCCAAAATCACATAAATTTACAAAGCTAAAAAAATGGGCACACCAAATATACCAACGAATACACCTCAAAGCTAGATTTACCAATACTTTGTGAGCTTTACTCATAACCCGAAGGTTATACTCTTTATCCGTTATTTCACTAACATTCATCTAAAGTAAGAAAAAATATCAAAAACATACTTTTACTCCATAGCATACTTTAACATCCTTTTATTATTGTATAATCAATACTCTTGTGCATAGATAAAGTTGTTAAAAATATGTTTTAATAATACACAACATATGATATAATTGTGGAAAATTGTATAAAAGAGAGGCAATAATATGGGATTAAAAGAGAGTAATGAAATAACAGTAAAAATTAAATGTGATTTAAATGAGTTCTATGACATATTAAAGGACAAAGGTTTTAAAGTAATAGATAAATTTTCAATGGATGATACATATTTTATACCTAAAGAAATAGATTTAGATAAAATGAGTACAAGAGATATCTTATTTAAAGCAGTATTAGTAAGAGATATTGTGGGAAAAATGTCAAATAGAAGAACCAAGAAGATAACATATAAAATTAAAAAATTTGATGAACATGGAAATATATTAAGCCAAAGGGCAGTTAACTGTGATATTTTGAATGTGGAAGATGCAAAAAAACTATTAAAAGCAATTGGATATAAAGAAGTTATGAACATAAAAGAAGATGATATAGTATATGAAAAAGATAAACTCCAACTAGCAATAAAAGATATACATAACGGGGACAATCTAATAGAAATAGAAACAACTGAAGACAAAGATTTAGATACTATAGAAAAATTAATTAAGAGAGTTAATGAAATTGAGATACCAATATACACAGACAATTATTTTGTGAAAAAAGCAGAAGTGGAGTTAGATAAAATCTTAAAAAGATGAAAATATGTTTTACAAAAAAATTAAGTTGAAATAAAGAAAGGAAACAAAAAATGGACGTATTATTTGCAACAACTAACCCAGCTAAAGTTAGAAGATTTAAGTTACCACTTGCAGAAGCGGGAATAAATTTACTAAGTATAAGTGATATAGGTAAGAAAATAGAAGTAAAAGAAGATGGAAAAAATGCATTAGAAAATGCTATCATAAAAGCAAGAACTTATTATAATTCTACTAAATTAATTACTATAGGTATGGATGATAACCTATTCATAGAAGGTATTCCAGAAGAAAAACAACCTGGAACATTTGTAAGAAGAGTAAATGGAAAAGAACTAACTGATGATGAAATGATAGAACATTACTCTAATCTTGTAAAAGAATATGGTGGAAAACTAAAGGCAAAATGGTTATATGGAATTGCAATTTGTAATGGAAAAGAGGAAAAAACTCTAACTTGGAGTAAATCTCATTTTTATTTAACAGACAAGCCAAATCTAAAAAGAAATCCAGGATATCCTCTAGATTCAATAAGCATATCACCAAAATTTAATAAATATTTTGTGGAACTTACAGCCGAGGAAAAACTAGAGATTAACAAAGAAAGTTCTGAAACCGAAGTAATAAAATTCTTAATTGACAACATAAAATAATATAAAAATATTGAAGCAGATTTTAAACAATGATATTATATATTAAAATATTTTGGAAAGGGGAAATAATACAAATTAAATGTGTTATACAAAAAACATGGTTAATAAATTAAAGAAAATTATATCAGTTATATTTATATTTCTTTTTATACTTTTATCATTTACACCTAGTGCTAGAGCAGATGATAATAGTAGACTTTATTTAAATAAGCTTAAGTTTGATATAAATGTAAATGAAGATGGAAGTATGGATGTAGTAGAGACTTGGAATATTGATATATCACATGTAAATACGCTGTATAAAACATTTGAGACAGATAAGGACAAATTTACTTCAATTGAAAATGTAATGGTAAAAGATATTACAGCAAATAGAGAATTTTCACAGATAAATGAAGAAATGTACCATGTAACTAAAGATTGTTACTATGCCTTAACAAATTCAAAAGGAGATTTTGAAATAGCATGGGGAGTAGGACTAGATAATTCGTATGCTACAAGAACATATGAGATTTCATATACTGTAAAAGATGCTATTGGTAAATATAATGATTATGCAGAGCTTTATTGGCAATTTATTGGAGAAGATTTTGAGATTGATGCAGATAAAATAACGGGAACAATAACTCTTCCTAGTAAAGCGGAAACGGAAGACAATATAAAAGTTTGGGGACATACTGAAAACCTAAATGGGGAGATTTATGTAACAGACACAGATGAAGTCAAATTCCAGTTAGAAGATTTTGATGCAGGAAGATATGTAGAAGTAAGAGTGCTATTTCCAACTGAAATTGTAACAAGTTCTGGAAGAACATATGATCAAGATAGATATGATGACGTAGTAAAAGAAGAAAGAAAATGGACAAATCAAGCAAACTTAAGAAGAAAATGGGAGGAAATACAAGATGATGTTGTAGCAACCTTTGTTATCTTCGTTGTAATATCTTTATGTATAATATTTATAGAAAAAGCAGCTAAATATGGCAAAAAGTTAAGCCAGTTAACTAAATATGTACCAGAGCAAAAATTAGACTATTTTAGAGATTTACCAGAAAAAGACACAACTCCAGGAGAGGCTGCATATATATTAAATGAACCATATAATAGGTTTAATAGTAGCTTTGGAAAGATATTTTCTGCAACACTACTAGACTTAAAACTAAAAGACTATTTAGATTTAAGAGTAGAAAAAGTTGAAAAAAAGAAAGATAAAATTTATATAAAAAGATTAAAAATGTCAGATAATAACTTAAAGCCAGATGAAAAAAGAATTTTAGATTATATATATAAGATAAAGAAAGATAAGTCAGAAATAGAAATAAAAGAGCTAGAAGACTATATTCAAAAGCATTCTGCAGGAGTAGAGGTATTAATAAGAGGATGCGAAAAGGATATAGAAAAGCAATTAATAAAAGAGAAAATATTAGATAAAAAACAAAAAGAGGAGTTTCTAAACTATTCTGGATTAGCAGGAGTATATTATGTATTTGCTATAATGACGCTATTTTGGGCTATACCACTTTCGATAGTATTATTAGTAAATGGACTTATCTGTTCAAGTATAAAGAAAAAAGCAAATGTATTAACTCAAAAAGGAGTTAATAGCAAAGAAAAATGGAAGGGCTTAAAGAAATATATGGAGGCTTTTTCATTACTAAATGAAAAAGAGGTTCCAGCAATAGAGGTTTGGGAAAAATATTTAGTATATGCTACAGCATTTGGAATAGCTGATAAAGTATTAAAACAATTAAAAACTATATATCCAAATATAGATGAATTAGATGCTGTAAACACCTCAACATATATGTACTTTATGTATCATAGTAATTTCCAAACAAGCTTTAGTAATTCAATAAGTTCGTCTATCTCTAGTTCATATTCTTCTGCAACTGGAGGAGGTGGCGGATTCTCTGGCGGCGGCGGAGGTGGCCGGAGGCCGGAGGAGGCGGCGGAGGAAGATAATCCTCTAGAAACACAAATCAGTAAAGAAAATTAGAATATAATATAAACCTAAATATAAGAAATCTTTACAAAATAACCTTTTGGTATATTTTCTAAATTATATTCATATAATTTAGAAAATGTATCAGGAGGTTTTTTGTTTGGAAATTTTAAAAAATAAAAAGTTATGGATTAAAAATATTTTAATTCCTGTACTTCTGGGAGGAATAGTAGCATTAATAATATCTAATTTTATGGATTATAACAAACTAAATAAACCACCACTTTCTCCACCTGGATTTATATTTGGAATAGTATGGACAGTTCTATATATACTAATGGGAATTTCTTATGGCATACTAGATTACAAAAATTTAATAGATAACAATACAAAAAACATATATTACTTTCAACTACTTGTAAATTTATTGTGGCCGATTGCATTTTTTGTTTTTAAATGGAGACTGTTTGCATTTATATGGCTTGTACTTCTAATTATTTTAATTATAAAAATGATAATCGAATTTTACAAAAAAGACAAAGTGGCAGCATATTTACAAATACCATATTTATTATGGAGTATTTTTGCATCTTACTTAAATATTGGAGTGTATCTATTAAATAAATAATTATTAAAAAAATATAATTTAGAACTAAAAAAAAAGGTATATTTCATGGTTAAATATACCTTTTCTATTCATATAATAATATAATTCTATTTCCAATTTTATCTACCATTTTATCTTCTTTTAAGAGTTTTAACTCTCTCATCATAGCACTTCTGTCAACACTTAAATAATCTGCTAAATCGGTTAAAGATAATGGAAGTTCAAATGTTTTAGATAGTTTTCTTGTGGATATGAGAGAAAAGTACATAAGTAATTTATCACGAGTAGTTCTTTGAGTTAAAAGTTCTATTCTAGTATTTAACTCTGTAATTTTATCAAGAATTAGTTCAGGTAGATGCTCAGCTAAAGTGTTATGAAATTCGCATCCATGAGTACATGGTTCTTTCAATTGATCATAAATGTAGAAAAGAACTGTACATTTAGATTTTGCTTCTACTAGTAATTCGTTATTTGTAGTTACTTTATAAAATACCTCACCAAATAATGCATTTTTAGAAAAATGTTCAACTATAGTTCTATTACCATTTAAATCATATCTAACTAAATCGGCATTTCCTTTTAATAAAATACATAGCTGATTACGTTTTTGTATATATGTAGTAATTATCTGACCCTTGGAGAAGGTCTTTTTTTGTGCTTTATTACAATTACAAGAAAAATTATAATAAAAGTTTTCAATATTAAAATTGCTATTCATAATCTAAAGTCACTCCTCATATCTACATAAAATTATTATAAAGGAAACAAGCTTCAAAATCAATAAAATAAAGGAAAATTTGTAAATAAAAATAAATCATTTAAAAATATTCATAGAAAACATACAGTCTCTAGCCTTTAAAAAATAGGTTGCATAATATGTAGCTTATGCAACAGAAAAAAATCAGAAAAAATATATAATAAAATACATTAGATAAAAAATCTAGTAAAGAAGGTAGATATATGAAAGTAATTAAAAGAGATGGTAGAGCAGTAGATTACGACAGAACAAAGATTCAAACAGCAATAGAAAAAGCAAACCAAGAAGTAGCGCTAGCAAATAGAGCTTCGGCAGAAGACATAAAGGGAATAATTACATACATAGAAGAACTTAACAAAAAAAGGATTTTAGTAGAAGACATTCAAGACATAATAGAAGAAAAACTAATGGAACTAAAAAAGTACGAACTGGCAAAGAAATATATTGTATATAGATATACAAGGGCTTTAGTTAGAAAACAAAACACTACAGATGAAACAATTTTAGGCATAATTAGAAATGATAGTAATAATGAATATTTTGAAAAAAATAATATGACAGCTGCTATGCAAAGAAATTACATATCAGCAGAGGTATCAAGAGATTTAACAAAAAGACTTTTACTACCAGAAAAAATTGCAAAAGCAGATGAAGATGGCATTCTTTACTTCCATAATGCAGATTATTTTGTGCATCCAATGATAGGGAATAGCTACATAAATATAGGAGACATGTTAGATAATGGAACAGTTATAAATGGTAAAATGATAGAATCGCCAAAAAGCTTTTTAGTAGCATGTATAGTAGCAACACAAATTATTGCAGGATTGTCTGGAAATCAATATGGTGGTCAAACTATCGATATGTCTCATTTTGGCAAATATTTAAGAAAAAGCTATAAAAAATTTAGACTTCAAATAGAAAAAGAATATAAAGGAAAAATGTCAGAAGAATATATTGAAGATTTAATCAGCAAAAGGGTAAAGTCAGAATTAGAATCTGGAATACAAATGATACAGTATCAAATAAATGTATTAGAAACCATAAATGGTAAAAAACCAGTTGTTACACTATTTTTACATATAAAAGAAAATGATGAATATATAAAAGAAAATATAATGGTTATAGAAGAAGTACTAAAGCAAAGATATCAGGGAATAAAAGATGAAGAAGGAAGAGAAATTACTCCAGAATTTCCAAGACTCGTGTATGTATTAGATGAAAATAATTCTTTGCAAGGCGGAAAATATGACTATTTAACCAAACTTGCAATTAAATGCTCACTAAAAAGAGGATATCCTAGATACATATCTGCTAAAAAAATGAGAGAGAACTACAAAGGAAATGTATTTGGCCCTATAGGAGAGACAGATTTTCTAACACCATTAAAAAATGAAAATGGCGAATATATTTTTGAAGGGAGATTTAGTCAAGGAATTGTAAGCATTAATTTACCTCAAATAGCTATTATAGCAGATGGAGATGAAAATAAATTTTGGAAAATGCTAGACGAAAGGTTAGAATTATGCTTTGAAGCTCTGATGTGTAGGCATTATGCATTAGTGGGAATACGCTCTAATATAAGCCCTTTGCACTGGGAACATGGGGCATTATCTAGAATGAAAAAAGAAGAAAGAATAGATAAAATGCTATTAAACAATTATTCGATAATAACATTAGGATATATGGGAATATACGAGACTACAAAACTTATAAAAGGTATGTCACAAGCAGAAAAAGAAGGAAGAGAATTTGCATTAAAAACAATAAAACACTTAAAAAATACTGTAGAAAAGTGGAAAAAAGAAACAAACATAGCATTTGTACTAAGTGCGGTAAATTCTAAAGAAGTATTAACTAGATTTTTAAGTATAGACAGAGAAAAATATGGAATTATAAAAGACGTAACAGATAAAACATGTTATACAGGTGCATATTATCTATCACAAAATGAAGAATTAGAAACTTATGAAAGATTATCAATGGAAAGTGAGTTTCAAAATAATTCTTTAGGAGGTGCAATTTCATATATAAAGGTAGACGAAAATATAGAAGAGGAAGAACTAAAAAAGCTTATGGAATACATATATGAAAATGTTCAATATGTTAAATTAATAAAATAGTTACCAAATAAATAAATTACATAAAATAAAAATATGGGAAACAAGACTCAAAAGCCCTATAAAATAAGAAAAAAATTGTAACATAAATGTAATATTTAAAATCGTTTTAATATAAGATAACAGTCTCTAGTGCAAAATAAGTCGAAAAAATAAAAAAACATAATATGTGGCATTTGCAACAGAAATTGAACAAAAAAGAGATATAATATAGTCAAATTTAAATAAAGGGGACAGGGAAAACCTAATATACACCTTTAGGAAAGGAAGAAGAATATGCAAGTAATAAAAAGAGATGGAAGAGTAGTAGAATTTAATCCAGAGAGAATAGTAAAAGCAGTAACGCTAGCTATGTCACAAACACCAGGAGGTGTAGATATTGATTTAGCAAATAAAATAGCTGCAAGTGTTCAAAAACAATTTGAGGATAAAAATCAAGCATCTGTATATGAAATTCAAGATGCAGTAGAAAAGAAATTAATGGCATCTTCAAGAAAGGAAGTTGCTCAAAGCTATATTACATATAGATATAATAGAGACGTAGCAAGAAAATCAAAAACAAAAGAAGTATTTTTAGACATAATTGGTGCAAAAGCAAATGATATAACAAGAGAAAATGCTAACATGAATGCAGATACACCTGCAGGAATGATGATGAAATTTGCATCAGAAACAACAAAACCATTTGTTGATGATTTCTTATTATCAACAGAAGCAAGAGAAGCTTTTAAAGGTGGATATATACATATACATGATAAAGATTATTACCCAACAAAATCATTAACATGTCTACAACACCCATTAGACAAAATACTAAGAGAAGGATTTAAAGCAGGACATGGTGCTTCAAGACCAGCAAAAAGAATAGAAACAGCAAGTATATTAGGTTGTATATCAATGGAAACTGTACAAAATGAAATGCATGGTGGACAAGCAATACCAGCATTTGACTACTACTTAGCACCTTATGTAAGAATGACATATAAAGAAGAGATAAATAAAATTGCGGAATTTGTAGAAAAAGACTTATCACACCTTTTAGATATAGAAATAGAAGATTATCTAAAAAAACCAGTAAAAGGTTTAGAAGGAGATAAAAAATACGTACAAGAAGCTATAAACAATACTGTTGGCAGAGTACACCAATCAATGGAAGCATTTATCCATAATATGAATACAATTCATTCAAGAGGAGGAAACCAAGTTGTATTTAGTTCAATAAATTATGGAACAGATACTTCAGCAGAGGGAAGATGCATAATAAGAGAAGTGCTACTTTCAACAGAAAGAGGAGTAGGTAATAATGAAACACCAATATTCCCAATTCAAATCTGGAAAAAGAAGAGAGGCGTAAATTATCTACCAGAAGATAAAAATTACGATTTATATAAATTAGCTTGCAGAGTTACAGCAAAAAGATTCTTCCCAAATTTCATAAACCTAGATGCTACATTCAATCAACATGAAAAATGGAATGCAAATGACCCAGAAAGATATAAATACGAATGTGCAACAATGGGATGCAGAACAAGAGTATTTGAAAATAGACATGGAGAAAAAACTTCAGTAGGAAGAGGAAACCTTTCATTTACAACAATAAATTTACCAAGACTTGCAATAGAATCTGCTTTAGAAGCACAAGAACAATTAGGACTAAAATTCGACTTAGGTAGAGGATCTGAAGAACACATGACAGCAGCTTTTAAAAAAGCAGTAAAGAAAATATTTATGCAAAAACTAGATAAGTATGCAGGAGTTGCAGCAAGACAATTATATGACAGATATAGATTCCAATGTACAGCGATAGCTAAACAATTCCCACTTCTAATGTCTGGACTATGGGAAGATAGTGAAAACTTAAAACCATTTGATAGCGTAGAACCAGTATTAAAACATGGAACATTAGGAATAGGATTTATAGGCTTAGCAGAATGTTTAACAGTACTTACAGGAAAGCATCATGGAGAATCAGAAGAATCACAAAAATTAGGCCTAGAAATAATTGGAGAATTAAAAGAATTAGTATCAGGATTTTCTGATAGATATGATTTAAACTACTCTGTATTAGCAACACCAGCAGAAGGACTATCAGGAAGATTTACAAAAATAGATAGAAGAGAATATGGAATAATACTAGGTGTAACAGATAGAGAATATTATACAAATAGTAACCATGTACCAGTTTGGTATAAGTGCACAGCAGATCAAAAGGCAAAAATAGAAGCACCATATCATGACTTAACAAGAGGAGGTCATATTTTCTATATAGAATTAGATGGGGATGCTACACATAATCCAGAAACAATAGAAGCTGTTGTAGATTTAATGGATAAATATAACATGGGATATGGAAGTGTAAACCATACAAGATCAAGATGCATGCACTGTGGATTTGAAAATGCAGATCCAAACTTAAAAGTTTGTCCACAATGTGGAAGCGAAGAAATAGACACAATTCAAAGAATTACAGGATATTTAGTAGGAACAACTTCACGTTGGAATAATGCAAAGCTTGCAGAATTAAAAGATAGAGTAACACATACAGGACTTGGCTCTGATGAAATAAAGGGGGCATAAAACTATGAATATGGCAGGATTTTATGATGAAAGTATATCAAATGGAGTTGGTTGGAGAGCAGTATTATTTGTAAGTGGTTGTCCACACCATTGTCCAGGATGCCATAATGCTGTAGCACAGGACTATAATTATGGACAAAAATTTGACAAACAGGCTATAATAGATAGAATATGTGATAATTCAATATTAAAAGGAATTACAATTAGTGGTGGAGAACCATTATGCAAAGAGAATATTCCAGAAGTATTAGACTTTATAAAAGAAGTAAAAAAAGTAAGACCAAACTTTAATGTATGGTGTTATACAGGATATACATTAGAACAATTAGAAGAAAGAAAAGATGAAATAACAGATGAAACTTTGAAGAACATAGATGTTTTAGTAGATGGAAGATTTGTAGAAGAAAAGAAAAATCCAACATTAAAATTCAAAGGCTCAGAAAACCAAAGAATATTAGACGTACAAGAATGTTTAAAAGAGCATAAAATAGTACAAATGGCTTTATAGAATTTAGTAGAGTAAAGAAGCAATTAGGGTTAGCCCTAATTGCTTTTAAAATCCAATTATTTCATTATATGTATCTATAGCAAACTTATCAGTCATGCCTGAAATATATGTAATAATAGATAAAAAGAAATCTTCCGGTTTTTCTATATCAAATAAAACTTTATTCTTTAAGTTTTCTCTACTTCCATCCTTAGAAAAATTGTTAAACCAATCTATGAACCCATTAATTAAAATAGGGTAAAATCTTTTTAGCTTAGTAAGATTTTCAAAAGTATTTTTAAAATCATAGGCCTGTTTTAAGGTTCTATAAATTGTAGTAATAACAATATCAAAATATTCATTAGAAGCTCTTAAAATATCAGAAGTATATATATATTTATAATTAAACTCTTTAATTTTATTCATAAGCTCTAGCGAATTATTAGAAAAACATAAACCTTTATCTGGACTTGAATTTTGACATAAATCATAAATCAAATTATTAATAATGACTGTATTATTAATTGTTTCACTTGTATAGCCTAATAGATCATATAATTTATCCAAATGTTCATCTAAAATTCCAAGTGTTACTGCATCTTCAATGTCTCTACCAATGTATGATATTTTATCAGAAATTTTAACTATGCAACCTTCCCAAGTATATGGGGCAAATTGATTAGGATATTTATACTCATTTAAATCTATAAACTCATCTCTTGGTAGTATTATATTTTCATCAATTTCACCACAGTGAGAAATAATACCATCTCTAACAGCATAGGTTAAATTTAAATTTTGTTTATATCCTTCATTATCTTCCAATAATTCAATACTATCTACGAAATATAATCCGTTTTTTTCATGCCAAAAAGAAGAATTTAAATCTTTTTTACAAATCTCATTTAAGATTTTTTCACCTTTATGACCAAATGGACTATGACCTAAATCATGTGCTACAGCAATAGCTTTAGTAAGTTCTATGTTTAGACCTAAATAATTTGCAATAGTATAGCTAATAGATTCAACATGGTTTACATGTTCTATACGAGTACAAATGTGGTCATTTTGAGGAGAATAAAATACTTGTGTTTTATGTTTTAATCTTCTATATGCATTACTATGAATTATTCTAGTAAAATCCCTTTCAAATTCAGAACGAATATCATTATTTCTTGAATATAGAGGAGACTCTCTAGAAATTGCATTATTCCATTTTATATTATTTTTGTTTGTAGCCTCATTAAAAAAAGAATTACGCATGTAAATACCTCCTATTCTAAAAATAATAATAACAATTTAAATAAAAATAGTCAACAAAAAAATAAAATAATATGAAAAAACGGCTGAAAATTAACGGTTTCAACTAATAGGAAAAAAGAATAAAAAATACGAACATTTTTTTGCAAAAACTATTGACAATTAAAAAAATAAAGTATAAAATAATACAAACAAAAGTTCAAGAACAAATAAAAACAGGAGGCTGATTTTTATGAAAGAAATAAAGGAAAATACAAGCAGATTAGTAAAAATATTTGGTATTAATTACGAATTAAAACTTATATATAAACGTATAAAAAATCCAAAATTAAACGTGAGGGAAAAAGAAATAGAAATAAGCCTTCCAAGTAAATATAAAAAGGTGAATAATGATTCAATAATAGATATACTATTAGAAAAAATGTATGAAGCAATAGCAAATAAAGAATTAGATACTATAATGGAAAAAGTAAGAACAACACTTAAGTTTGCGCCAGAAGATTATAAAATATTAAAACTAGATAAGAGATTAGGAAAATGTGTTGCAAATAAATTAGTTATAAATCCAGAAATAGTAAAATATAGAAAAGAAATTATAGAATATGTAATCTTTTATGAATTTTGTCGTTTAAAAATAAACAAAGGTGGCAAAAAAATTTATGATATGCTAAAGCAATACATGCCTAATTATGAAAATTACGAATACGAATTAATAGGAATACTATATTAATAGATGTAGAATATGCATCTTCTACATCACAAGAATAAAAATTTAATATTTGTGCACAAAATCATACTACAGAACCAAAGTAAATTAAAAGTAGTATGAAGTCTAACTTAGAATACAAGTTGCAAATGAATAAAATTATAATGAAAGAATTTAATAACTAATAGAATTGTTTTCTAAGTATGGCCATACTTTAAAAAGTTAGAAACGATTATCAATCCTATAAGTATAAATAAATTATATGCCAATAGTAACACAAAATCAACACTTTTTACAAAAATTGTAAAAAACAATAAAAAAACTGTTCTTTTTTGTCGAAATGTATAAAAATATGCATTAAGAACAGCTTTTTATTAATACATTAGTATATCTATTTAATTATTATGCAATATAATATCTTCATATTTTTTTGCTGCAATTTCAGGATTGTATTTACTATTAAAATCTTTTATTGGTGCAAATTCATTATCTGCATTTACTCGAAGAAGAGCTATATTGTCAAAATATGAAAATGCATCAAACACAAATTGCTCAAATTTATATATATTAGGACTTTCTGGTACTTCTTTCATACCTTCGAAATTGACAAAAGCATTTTTCCTAAAAGCTCTATGATAAGGTAAACTAATGTTAGCCATTTGCTTTATAGCTTTTAAACTAAATATATGCGCTAACATGTTTTTTTCTCTATAAAGATATTTACCAGAAATATCTTTTAGTTTAGAAATTTCCTCTGTGAAATTTTCACAATCTACAATAGAGGGTTTCCCATTTTTTCTTGCAAATATCCAAGAAATATCACTAGGAACTTCTTTAAACAATGTTTTAGAACCAATTTCAAATTTTGAATTTATAGTATTTCCTATAAATATTGGGTCTAATGGATCTAATAACACATTGTCAATACCTCCAACAAATAGCCACTGCAATTTTTTTTGTTCCATATCTTTAATTAAATTAGCTTTTCTTAAAGAAGAAAATAAATTTCCATTACCATTTGAAGCTAAATTTACTTTATATATTTCAGAAAGAACTAATTTACCATTAATATCAATTATTGGCATATTTTCTTGTACGAAAAATACTATATTATTCCTTCCATAATCAAAAAAGTTATTCTGTTCAAAAAAGCTAATCGTATCAAAATAATTATCAGTACTTGTCATTATATACCAAGGGATATTTACTTTATATTTTAAAGAATAGTATTTTAAATAATCACATAAAATTTCAAATAAAGATTTCTTTGGCTTTATGTCTAAGCAAAAAGTTCCTTTTGGACCATTAAAGCCTAATCTTGAACCTTGACCGCCTGCTAAGGTAATAACTCCAACTTTTCCGGACTTGATTGCTTTTACACCTATAGAGAAAAGTTGTTTTTTCTGACTAGCAGATAAGAGATCTTTTATAGTATAATTTAATGGTTCGATATTTTCTGTAGAATTCAAAACTTCTAATTTAGACTTTTCGTACAAATCTAAAACTTCTTCAAAATCTATTTTTAAAATTTGATTAAGTAAATTTGATTTTTGATTTTCAGTAAGTTCAGAATAAAACTGTATCAAATGTTCTTGATTATATTTACTTAATATTTCTTTTACTTTATTCAGTTTATCTTCCATATAAAACCTTCTTTATATAAGTTAATATAATTTATAATTATAAAACATTATAATTGTTTTGCGTTTACATAGTTTGTTGCACTACGTAATTCAGTTATTACTTTATTTTTACTAGGTAATGTAGATTTTTCTAAAAGCTTAATTTCCTCTTCTATATCATAAGGAAGTCTTACTAAATTAAAACTGATAGAAGAAAGTATTTTGCTATTTAAATTACCCTCTAGTATAATATATGATGCTACAGTAGAAAATTTATTAGTTTTATCAAAAAAATTATCATTTAACATCTCTATAGGCATACCAACACTACCAGGATTGAAGATAGTTTTGTTACGTGTTCTTATAATATTTGGAGTGTGAATGTGGCCATAGCCTACTATATCTGGAATAGGGTCTGAATTAGTCTTACCAATAAATGCGGTATTTTCAAAAAGATCCATTCCATTATGTAATTCTGTAGCAGAGTAAATGGTATTTTCATTTGAAAACATTGGATTAAAAACATAATCTAATCCAAAAGGAGACGAATGAAAAAGCCTTATTAAATAGCCACTCATATAAAAATCATATACAACTGGTAAGTTATATATGAATGAAGCACGTTCTTCTCCAATTAAATCTCTTGTCCAGAATTTACCTTTTGGAATATCAGGTCTAGTCACAGCCTCATCACAATTACCTTTTAAAATAATGTCGCACTTCTCTTTTAAAAGATCTATAACCTTGTCCGAATTACAACTTTTTAAAACACTATCACCTAAACAAAAAATATGGGGGATATTTCTAGCCTCTATATCATTAATTACAGCATTAAGAGCTGTTATATTTCCATGTACGTCAGAGATAATTGCAATTTTATCCATAACTACACCTCCTTAAATTTATATAATACAAATATTATATTATAAAAATTAATTCATTTCAATATAAAAAAATAACAGTTGAAAAAAATTTGTATATTATATATAATAAATACATTTACAGTCAAAAGGAGGAGAAAGACAATGTTAAAGCATATAGGAAATACCCCAATGATAAAAATAAAATATAAAAATAATAATACAGGAAAAATAAATTATATATATACTAAATTAGAATCATATAACCCTACCGGAAGTATAAAAGACAGAGTTGCATATTATATAATAAATAAAGCAAAAGAAAGAGGAGAACTAAAGGAAAAAATGCCAATAGTGGAGGCAACTAGTGGCAATACGGGCATATCACTTGCTGCACTTGGCGCATACTATAATCATCCAGTCTATATCTATATGCCAGAATGGGCAAGTATAGAAAGAGTAAAGATTATGAAAAATTATGGTGCACATGTAACTTTAATATCAAAAGAAGATGGGGGATTCAAAAAATGCCTAGAAGAAGCGGAAAAATTTGCAAAAGAAAATAACGGATTTTTAGCAAACCAATTTGCAAATACAGATAATCTTTTAGCACATTATGAGACGACAGGAGAAGAAATAATAAACAAGATTCCAGAAAAAATATCAGCATTCATATCTGGAGTAGGAACTGGCGGAACTTTAATTGGTATTGGAAGAAAATTAAAAAAATATGATGCTGATATAAAATTAATAGCATTAGAGCCAGAAAAAATGCCATTAATCTCTCAAAATAAAATTATAGAAAATCATAAAATAGAAGGAATAGGCGACGATTTTGTTCCAGACTTACTAGATAAAAATATGCTAGATGAAGTGATTTTAGTAAATGACGAAGATGCAATAAACATGGCTAGGTTATTAGCTAAAAAGCTTGGGTTAGGAGTGGGAATTTCGTCAGGCGCAAATGTGATAGCAAGTATACTTTACCAAGAAAAAGAAAACAATCCAGTTGTTACTGTATTTGCAGATGATAACAAAAAATATTTAAGCACAGATTTATCTAAAGAAATAGACGAAAATTTAGAATATATATCAAACAAAGTGGAACTTATAGATTACGAGGTAATTTAAAAGAATATTATAAAGGGATAAACTATATAAAAAATAATAATCAAAATCTGTAACATTATGTCAAAACAAAAGCTTTTTTCATAATATATTATATAAATATATATGAAAGGAGTTTTTTTATGCATAAAAAGGTAATTACAGCTTTATTAATATTAATAATATTGCTAATATTTAATAGCTATTCGTTTGCACTATCTCCATCTAGTAATGTAATTTACAGTGGAATAGACGTAAGTGAGTGGCAAGGAGATATTGATTTTAGAAAAGTAAAAGAAGCAGGAATAGAAGTAGTATATATACGAGCTGGTCAAGGCTTTAGTTATAAGGACGCAAAATTTGAAAGAAACTATGAAGAAGCAAAGAAAAATGGACTAAAAATAGGAGTGTACCATTATGTAACGGCAAGAAGTGTGGAAGAAGCTAAATTACAAGCACAGTTCTTTGTTTCACTTGTATCTAAAAAACAAATAGATTGCAAATTAGCAATGGATTTTGAGTCATTTGGAGACTTAAGCAAAGCAAAAATAAATGAAATTGCATTAGAATATATTAAAGAAGTAGAAAGATTATCTAAAAAAGGAGTTGTAGTTTATAGTAACACATATGATGCAACTAATATTTTTAATAAAGAAGTAGCCGAATACCCATTATGGGTAGCACAATATGGAGTAAGCAGTCCTCAAGACAATGGAAATTGGGAAAATTGGGCAGGATACCAATATTCCTCAACAGGAAGAGTAAGTGGAATTGAAGGAAATGTAGATTTGGATAGATATACAGAAGATATATTCTTAAGTGAGACAGAAGAAATACCAGAGGTAGAAAATCCTAAATGTAATTATGAAGACAGAATAAGATATAAAGTCAAGGCAGGAGATACATTATCAGAAATAGCATTGGAATATAATACAACAGTAAGCCATTTGGCACAAATAAATGACATTAAAAACCCTAACTTAATATATGCGGGAGAAATAATCACAATATCATATAATCACAATAATAGTGTAAATCAAAATATGTATACAATCAAATGGGGAGACACATTATCAGAAATTGCAAAAAGATATAACACAACTGTACTTAATTTAGTAATACTAAATAATATAACTAATCCAAATTTAATATATGCAGGAGAAAAGCTAAGAATAAACTAAAAAGGAAATTTATTAAAACCTCTATTCCAGTATTGACAAAAACCAAGTTTTTAAGTTATAATAATACTTGTTCATATAGTAGAAGAACAAATTATGAATCCCAAACCAAACACTTAAAGGTGTAATACTGGAAGGAGGGGAATAAAATGTCAGAGGTTAAAGTTAATAATGGAAATATAGAAGATGCCTTAAAAAGGTTTAAAAGACAATGTGCAAGAAACGGAGTTTTACAAGAGGTTAGAAAGAGAGAACATTATGAAAAACCAAGTGTAAAAAGAAAGAAAAAATCAGAGGCAGCTAGAAAAAGAAAATTTTAATTAAATAAAAATATAGGAGTAAATATGAAAATATATCATATTTACTCTTTTTTCTTGTATAGTTTAAGAAAAATATTATATAATAAAACAGAAAATAAAACAAAAGGATAGAGGAGGAAAATAATGAATTACGTAAAAACAGAAATAAAAAAGGGAATTAATCTTCATAATATAAATACAAGTAAATTTAAAACAAATTTATTTGCAGCTTTTTTAGCAACGCCACTAACAAGAGAAAACGTAACAAAAAACGCGTTACTTGCAGCAGTTTTAAGAAGAGGAACTAAAAACATAAAATCGCAAGACCTAATTAGTAAAAAATTAGAAGAAATGTATGGTGCAAGCTTTGATTGTGGTATAGAAAAAACTGGAGACAACCATGTAATAAAATTTTATCTAGAAACAATTAACGAAAACTTTTTACCAGAAAAGGAAGAATTAGATAAAAAAAGTGTAGAAATATTATTTGATATAATTTTTAATCCGTTAGTTCAAAACGAAGAATTTAATGAGGATTATGTAGAAAGCGAAAAGAAAAAATTAAAACAAATAATAGAGAGCAAAATAGACAATAAAAGAGCATATTCATTTGAAAGATGCATAGAAGAAATGTTTAAGGATGAACCCTATGGTTTGTATAAATTTGGATATATAGAAGACTTAGAGAAAATAACTCCTAAAAATTTATATGAGTATTATCAAGAGTTATTACAAAAATGCAAGATAGATATATTTGCCTCAGGAGACTTTGAAAATAAGAATATAAATGAAATAATTAAAAATAATTCTGCAATAAAAAAACTTAAAGAAAGAAATCCTGAATATATTATAAATAAAGAAAAATCAGAAACAAAAGAAATAAAAGAGCCAAAAACTATAGAAGAAAAAATGCAAGTAGGACAAGGAAATCTAGTAATAGGCTTATCATGTAATAGCAAAATAGAAAATTTAAAATTTGTTATGTCTGTATATAATGCAATTTTAGGAGGAGGGGCAAATTCAAAACTATTCCAGAATGTAAGAGAAAAGAATAGTTTGGCATACACAGCAGGCTCAACATTTAGAAGACAAAAAAACACGATATTTATAAGATGCGGAATTGAAATAAATAATTATAACAAAGCATTAGAGACAATTAAAGAACAAATCGAAGATATGAGAAGCGGAAAATTTACAGAAGAAGATATAGAAAATGCAAAAAAATTAATAGTATCGTCTGTAAGAGGAATAAATTCTGAGCAAGATACAGAAATAACGTATTATTATGGTCAGGAATTATCAGATAATTTTACGAGTATTAATGAATATATAGAAAAAATAGAAAGAGTAACTAAAGATAAGTTGGTAGAAGTATCAAAAGATATATGGATAAATACAATATATTTTTTACGTGATTAAAATTAAAAGAAGGAGTTAAATTGCAAAGATGAAAGTAATAGAAAGTTTAAAAATAAAAGAAAAGGAATATATTGAAAAACTAGACAATGGTATGACAGTAATAATTATACCTAAACCAGGCTTAGAAAAAAAGTATGTTATATGGGGAACACATTTTGGTTCAATAGATAATAGATTTATTATGCCGGAAACAAAAGAAGAAGTATTTATTCCAGATGGAGTGGCACATTTTCTAGAACATAAAATGTTTGAACAACCAGATGGAACTAATAGCTTAGATACATTAATGGGGCTAGGCTTAGATGCAAATGCATATACGACAAATGACCATACAGCATATCTATTTGAATGTACAGATAACTTTTATAAAGGTTTAGATGAACTAATGGATTATGTACAACATCCATATTTTACAGAAGAAAATGTTGAAAAAGAAAAAGGAATAATTGCACAAGAAATAAAAATGTATGATGACGAACCAAGCTGGAGACTTTATATGAATGCTATGGATTGCATGTACAAGGAAAATCCAATAAAAATAGATATAGCAGGTAGTGTAGAGTCAATTAGTAAAATTACACCAGATGTTTTATATAAATGTTATAACACATTTTATAACCCATCTAATATGGCAATGGTAGTATGTGGAGACTTTAATCCAGAAGAATTACTTGTGGAGATAAAAAAGAGATTATTACCAAATCAAAAACAAGACAAAATAGAAAGAATTTATCCAGCAAAAGAAGGAACAATTAATAAAAAGTATGAAGAACTAGAAATGGAAGTAAGCCTCCCTTTATTTGCATTTGGAATTAAAGACGTGGAAGAAAATAACGATAAAGAAGAACTTGTAAAAAAACATATTGCTATAGAAATACTCTTAAATATGATAATAGGTAAGAGTTCAGAAGCATATAAAGAATTATATGAAGAAGGAAACTTACTTTCAGAACCAGATTTAGATTATGAATTTAGTGATGAATATGCACATGTTTTAATATCAGGACAATCTAAGGACCCTAATAAAGTAAAAGAAAAGATAGAAAGTGAAATAGAAAAATATAAAACAAAAGGCATTGATGAAGAAAGCTTTAATAGGATTCGTAAAAAAGTATATGGAGACTATGTTGCCGAGTATAATAATGTTGGAAGTATAGCAAGAATGTTTTTAGCTGATAAAATTAAAGACATAAACAGTTTTGATTATATAGAAAAGTATAATAATGTAACAAAAGAGTATACAGAAAAGGTTTTAAAAAATGTCTTTAAAAGTGAAAATATGATAATGTCTGTTATAAAAAGTAGAGATTAAAAAATATATGTAGAACTGTGTCGAAAAAACACGTACGAAAACTGGCATAAACCGCTTAAAATCAACAAAAACATATTGACGATTTTGTAAAAATATGGTATTTTAAAAATGTACAAAAGAAAAAATGTGAAAAAGGAGAGTGGTCTTATGTTAAATGATGAAATTTGTAAATTAAGAGAAAAATTAAATAGTAGCATAATTAATGGGGAAGATTATGAAAAAACCTATAAAATAAGTGTAGAATTAGACGAGCTTATTGCAGAATACTATAAAATAGAACTAGAATTGGAAAATGGAAGAATAAAGAAAGCAAAAAAAGTAATACGCAAGTTCTAAAAAATATAAAGGTATGATAGGTATAAAAGGCAGTTAATTTGAAAATTAACATAAATAATGGTATAATATATTTTATAAACCATTAACAAACTTTTTCTTTAATTAAGGAGGAAGAAAAAATGAGAATCCGGAGAACATTGATTTGGATCGCAATCCCAAGCATCAGCTGCCTTATTGCTGGCATACTTTTTGCTAGCTCTGGCATCACAAACTTTGGCGTTACGGTTCTGGCAATCATCATGGTATCGTGCATGGTTGAGGCAGGCATTGAAAAAGGCACTTCTCAAGCATTATCGGTTGCCGCATGGCTACTCGAAATTGTTACAGGAGTCCTGCTGAAGGTAATCTTCAGCGAAATCTTTGGAGACATGGCAACATGGCTGTATATCATTTGTTTAGTAGCATTTGGAGGCATGGTACTACTGAATATCACCTATGTAAAAGAAATGTGGAAGGATGTGAAAAAAAGGTAATTTGAGTCAAGTTACTTGAAAGGGCAACCATAAAAGGTTGTCCTTTTAATTGCAAAATTATTACAAAAATATTATTTTTTTGTTACAACTATACAAATATAAATAAAATATGTTATCATAAAAAAGTAATATAATATTAAAAAAAATGTTGAAAAAAAGAAAATGATATATTATAATAAATTAAAGAGGTGGAATAGTGAAAAGAAATATAGTGTTTAAAATATTTACAATAATAGCCATAATCTTGATTCTATTTATACCTATAGCATATGCGGGAACACCATCAACTATAAATCCGGGAGAATGGAAGCCATCTAATTTTAACCCAAATGATATGGATGAAGTAGTGGATGCTGCAGGAATCATAGTTAGTGTGATAAGAACATTTGGTATAATTGTATCTGTAATAGTATTACTAATTATTGGTATTAAATATATGGTAGGAAGCGTCGAAGAAAGAGCAGACTATAAGACTAGCATGAGACCGTATTTAATAGGAGTACTTATATTCTTTGGATTAAGCCAATTTTTAGCAGTAATTATAGACATAGTACCAGGACTTTTTTAGTAGGTGATAGTGTATGAAAGCAAAAGTAATTATAAAAATCATTTTAATACTAATGATAATTATGTTACCAACAGTATTAAATCTTAACATAGTAAAAGCCGGAGATAAATTTGAGATGGATCAATTTGAAGATGGCAGTGGTGGAGGAACTGGCGGAGGAACGGTAGATACTACAATAGAGAATATTAAAGATGGGGTTGGGAACTTTATGAGCGCAGGTAAAAACCAGAATAACCCTCTAAACCAAGAAGGCTTGAAAAGTGTATCAAATACGGTGTATAATATATTATTAGCAGTAGGAATAATAGCAGCAGTTATAGTAGGACTAATTATAGGAATAAAGTACATGGTAGGAAGCGTTGCGCAAAAGGCAGAAACCAAAGAACTACTTGCCCCATACATAGTAGGCTGTGTAATAATATTTGGTGCGTTCGCTATCTGGAAAATAGTAGTAGAACTATTAAACCAAACACAGGTATAACAAAGATTTTAAAATTATCTCAAAAAGAGATATTATATATAATTATATAAACAAGAAGGAGGAAGAATATGAGAAAACTTACTAAAATATTAACAGTTATTTTATTAGTTGCAGTTATGATGACAATGTTTACTACAATGGCAAGTGCAGCAGAGGGTACAGTTGGAGACTTATTCAACAAACAAGCTTCAAATACAGAAGGTTTAGTAAATGTTGGTGGAAATATTGTTAGCATTATAACAACAATAGGTATTATAGTTGCAGTAATTGTACTATTAGTTTTAGGTATAAAATATATGATGGGTAGTGCTGCAGAAAAAGCAGAATACAAGAAAACAATGATCCCATATTTAGTTGGTGCTGTATTAATATTTGGTGCTTCAGCAATAGCTAAAGCAGTAATTGCTATGACAGGCGCATTAACAGCAGGTTAATAAATATTACAAAAATATTACAATTATATTACAATTATATTAAAAGTGCATTTAAAATGCACTTTTTTTGTTTTTTTTGTATCTTTTTGAAAAATTATCTGATATAATAAAGTGTAGATAATTCTGAACAAAGGAGGAACAAAATGGGAACATACAATTTACCAAGAAGTGTAAAAGGTGAAGGTCGAATTTTGTTTATATTTACAGGGAAAAGTATGATATATACAGTAGTCGCAGGCGCTATTGGCTTAATATTTTACTTTATATTTTCTCTATTTGATTTAAGAATGGTAGGACTAATTATAACGGCGATGTTTGCCTTAATAGGTTTTGTTATAGGTACTATAAAAATGCCTAATATAGCAAAATTTAAATTCACACAAAAAACTGGTGGGGAAAACATAGATGACGTTATAAAAAGAGCAATAAAATTTAGAACAAGAGGAAGAAAGATATATATATACAAGGAGGAGAAGAAAGATGCTTGATAATGTAGAGAGTTTAAGAACAATATTAACAGTAATAATTGTAATAATTGTTATGTTATTATTTGCACTAGTAGTAGTATATTTCTTATCAAAAACAAAAAAAGAGAAGAAAGATAAAACAATAAATGTTCAAGGAGATACTAAAGAAAAGGAAATAAAAACTAAAACCTTTACTGTAGAACCAGTATCAAACTTCATGGAGTTTGATAAGATTGAAGATAATATGATTGTAGAAAAGAATGGTTTAAAATATGTAATGGTTATAGAATGTCAAGGAATCAACTATGACTTAATGTCTGAAGTGGAAAAGAATTCTGTAGAAGAGGGATTTATACAATTTCTAAACACAATTAGATATCCAATACAAATTTATGTACAAACCAGAACAATAAATCTAGAAAGTAGTATACAAACATATAGAGACAGAGTAAAACAAATAGAAGCGGATTTTGAAAAACAAGAAATGAGATATAAAGAAATGAGAAATTCTGGAAACTACACAAAAGAACAACTAGATAAAGCTTACTATGAACTTACAAAACAAAAAAATCTTACAGAGTATGGAAAAGATATTATATATACTACAGAAAAGATGAGCTTAAATAAAAATGTATTAAACCAAAAATATTATATAATTGTGCCATATTATCCAGACGAATTAGGACAAAATGATTTTGATAAAGAAGAAATACAAAATCTAGCTTTTTCAGAATTATACACAAGATGCCAATCTCTTGTAAGAACACTTGCTGGTTGTGAAGTTGGAGGAAAAATATTAACTTCAAATGAACTTATAGAATTATTATATGTTGCATACAACAGAGACGAGCAAGAAACATATGGACTAGAAAAAGCACTAAGAGCAGGATATGATGAACTATATTCAACAGCACCAGATGTACTTGATAAGAAAATGAGAGCACTAGACAAGAAAATTGAAGAGGAAGCATTTAATAAAGCAGGTGAAAAAGTAAGAGAAGCACAATCTGCAAAAGAAAAAGCATTAAGAAAAAAAGAAAATAATATGGATGACTTAATAGATAACTTGGCAAAATTAATCATTGAACAAAACACAGCAGGAATAGGATATGATGTAGCCCAAGATGCAATAAAGAGCATAGATGAAGATAAAAACAAAAGAAATAATAAAGAAAGTAATAAAGGAGGTACAGTAGAAAATGTCAAAGAAAAAACAAAGAGAAGAAGAACAACGAAGACAGCTTAATGATTATACAAGACCAGATGAATATGAAATTTTAAAGAAAAAGACAATTAAAGATTTAATAGCACCTTCTGGAATTGATGCAAGTAATATAGATCATTTAGAAATTATTTCTAGTGTAACAAGATATGCAAGAAGTTTCTTTGTATCAACATTACCTAGAATGTGTACTTTCCCAGAATTATTTAGAGATATGTATTTATTTGGAGATATTAATACTTCAATATACATAAATCCAATACCAGAATCAAGATCGCAAAACGAACTAAACAGAGTAATAAATGAGATTGAAACAGAAAGAATTGTTGCAGCAGATAGAGGAAATATAAACAGAGAAAGTGATTTGGGACAAAAAAGATTAGAAGCAGAAGAATTAAGAGATGAGATAGCGGCAGGATTTAACAAATTGTATGAAGCATCTATTGTATCAACATTATTCGCATATAGTTTAGCAGATTTGGAAAGATATACTAAGCTTTTAGCAACAGAAATGTCAAAATCACTTGTTGGAATAAAGAGTGCATGGGGTATGCAAGAAGAAGCATTTAAATCCAACTTACCACTAATGGAAGATAAAATAAAAAAGACACATACATTTGATAGAAGATCAATGGGAACAGTATTTCCATTTACAACGTCAGAAGTTGGACATCCTACTGGTGTACCTCTTGGAATAAACAAACAAACTGGAGTCCCAATACTTTTTGATAATTTTCATAGTTCACTTACAAACTACAATATGGTTATATTTGCTAAATCTGGTGCTGGTAAATCAGTAACTATGAAAACATTAATATCAAGATCAGCGGTCCTAATGGGGGTTCAAAGTTTAGCACTAGATGCTGAAGGCGAGTATAGCATAGTTGCAGAAAGCCTTGGTGGAATAAATGTAGTTATAAGCCCTACTTCTAAAACAGTTATAAATATATTTGATATAGAAACAGAAATAGCAAAAGACGAGATAACAGGTAGAGAGAAAGTTGTACTAAATGTAGAGAATAAAGTGGAGGACGTTACACAAGCGCTGCTTACAATGGCAAAAGGTAGTACAAGAAGTGAGGAAGTAAATGAGCTTACAAAACAAATTATAGCAGAATCTGTTGCAGAAGAATATGCAGCACATGGAATAAACAGTGATCCTAACAGTTTATTCGAAGCAGCAAATGGAGAATTTGGTTCGAATATGTTGGGAAGAAAGAAAAAAGATATGCCAACTATTGGTTCTTGGTATAGAAGAATACAAAAAAAGGCTGACGATAACAAAAACCCAGATTATAATTTCCATTATAGTTATTTACTAAAAGTTATGAAACAATATATAAGAGAATATGATGGACAGATGGCATATTTTGATGGACAATCAACATTTGACTTATTAGAAGGTACACTATTCATAAACTTGGATATATCTCAATTGGAAGAAAAATTCGCAAGACCACTTGCACAACAAATTTTACTTGAGTGGATATGGGAAAAATATGTTAAGAAAAATAGTGAAGATAGAGCAAAAGCTGCTAAAAAGAGAGTACTAGTTGACGAGGCGTGGATGCTACTTCCATTCCCAGAAGCGGTAGACTTTTTAAACACAATGGCAAGACGTGCAAGAAAAAGAAATGTTTCACTTGCAATAATTTCACAAAGATTCCAAGATTTTTATGAAAAACCAGAAGCGCAAGCGGTTCTTACCTCATCAGATACAAAATTATTTTTAGCACAAGACAAATCAGAAATACAATATCTAAAAGAAGTATTTAAGTTAAGCGAAGGAGAAGCAGGTTTCCTAGTAACCTGTCTAAAAGGTGAAGGACTACTAAAAGTAGGTGGAGACAGCGCAATAATACAAATAAGACCAACAGCAAAAGAGTTTGAATTTGTTGAAACAAACTTAAATAAATTAATGCAAAAAGGTAGAAAAACAAACAATAGATATTAGGGGGAAGATATGGAAATATTTAAAAGTAAAAGTATAGTACTAAAGATAGTAATAGCCCTTGTAATAGTAATTCTATTTAACTTTTGTGCACCTACATTAAGCCATGCAGGACTAGCAGAAGTTATAGGAGGAACTTTACTTTCACCAATAGTAGATTTGCTATTAGCTATAGGTGATGGTGCCATAAATTTGATACAAAACATACTGTTTGGGATAGATAACTCACTCTTAAAAGTTGCAGTACATGAAGCAAGCTTTTGGGAAACAGTAGGTATGGTATTAGGTGCAGTTGTTGGAATTGCCGCAGTTGTGGCTATAACAGTTATATCTGGTGGAACAGCATTAGCAGCTATTATACCAGGAATTGTTGCTGGTGCGGCAGGTGCGTATGTAGGACATAAGATAGCAGTGGCCGCTCTGCCGGATACATTCTATTTACCAGTATATGCAATTAGTCCTGAGGAAATATTTCAAAATAAAATAGGGTTATTAGATGTGAACTTTTTTAATCCAAACGACTATGGAAAAATAGAAATAATAACTGATGATGCGGGAGAAAATGATTCAACAGCAGCAAATTTACAAGCAACAATTTCTAGTTGGTACTTAACATTAAGAAATTTTGCATTGGTAGTATTATTGGTAGTATTATTATATATAGGTATTAGAATAGTAACAAGTAGCGCAGCACAAGATAGAGCAAAATATAAAGAAAAATTATTTAGTTGGATAGTAGCAATGTGTTTATTGTTCTTTATGCACTATATAATGGCGTTTGCTACTACAATAGTAGAATCAATATCAGAAGGAATAAATACTGCAGAGCAAAAAGTAATAGTAACATTTCCAGATTTAGAGTCTAAAAATTATGAAGTGGAGGTTACAACTAAAGATCCAGAAACCGGTGAAAAAACAACAGGAGGAACTCCTGTGAAAGATTTTTTCCAAAATGAAAGCATTGATTTTGTGGCTGAAAAAGGAGAAACGGATGAAAATGGAAACAAAGTAATTGAAACAACATATGCATGGCCAACTAACTTAATGGGAACGTTAAGAATAGATATGCAGATGGATGAGGATTTGACACAAGATAACCAGTTATTAAGACAATTAGGATATGTAGTACTATTTTTAGTATTGGTATTCTACACAATAGCTTTTTTAGTAGTATATATTAGAAGGTTAATAATGCTTGCTTTCCTAACAATGATAGCACCATTAGTTGCGATGACCTATCCATTAGATAAAATGAACGATGGTAATGCACAAGCATTTAATATGTGGATAAAGGAATATGTATTTAATTTATTAATACAACCTTTCCATTTAATACTATATACAATGCTTGTAGGTTCGGCTATAGATTTTGCACACAAGAATATGATATATGCTATAGTAGCAATAGGATTTATATTCCAGGCAGAAAAAATACTACGTAAGTTCTTTGGATTTGATAAAGCAAGTACATTAGACACAAATGGTTCTACAGTAGGCGGAATGTTAGCTATGGCAGGTATAAATCAGCTAAAGAAATTAGGCAACATGGGTAAGAAGAAGGATGAAAAGAATGGTGGAGGTTCTGGAGATGGCAGTGGAAATGCTAATCAAAGTGGAAGAATAGCACAAAGAGGAAAGGGTGTTAGTGATCGTTTAAATCAAGCGCAACAAGATTCTGAAAATGCTAGAATGGTAGCACCACCAGAAGATTCTGATTCACCAAATGCTAGAATGGTAGCACCACCAACAGATGACTACGAAGACAAAACAGCAAGCCAAAGAATGCTTGACGCATATGACGAAGGATATGAACCAGAGTCAATGAATTATAATTATTCAGCTGAAGAATATGAACAAATATTGGAAGCATGGGGATATGACGAAGCTGAAATAGACGAAATGATGAGAAATGACCCAAGATATGCAAACAATTTTGATGATATACCAGCACCAGAAGCAGTAGGACAAGATGATGATAATATACCGGAAATACCAGAACCAGAGCCAGTAGATAATTCTACAGCACATCAAAGATTAAGAGATAAATTATCAGGGCAAGCTGCTAGAGCAAGAAACTTCTATGATCAAAAGGTTCCAAAACCTATAAAAGGTGCAGTTGGATTGGCTGGGGCAGGATTAAAATATGCAGTACCAAGAGCAGGTAAGCTATATGCAAAAGCAGCTTTAGGAATAGCGGCAGGAACTTTAGGAGTTGCAGCAGGACTTGCATCAGATAATGATATGAATATACTTAAATATGGTGGCGCAGGTGCAGTGGCAGGTTGGGCTGTTGGAGGCGCAGCAGGCGGAATAGCAAGTAATGCTAGTCATAAGGTAGAAGAAGTAGGCGAAAATATAGCTAGTACATATACATTAGCTGCAGGAGGACAAGAGGCAGAAAAAGCAAGACTACAAGCAAAAGAAGATAAAGCTGCTATGAAAGATAAAGAAAGAAGAAGAAAGTATTTAGAAAATGTAGATAATGCTTCTGAGGCTAATATCAAAGAAATATTACAAGACTCGCAAGAATTTAGAGAGAGTGGAGTTACGGACGATGAACTTATAATAAAAGCGATGAATGCAAAAGGCTTTGGAGAAGGAAGAGCAAATAACGAAAGAGTAATACTTGCTCAACTTGCTAACGAAACAGGAAAGGATAATAAGAAAATAGAAGATTTAAGAAAGAGATTAGCCGATAGAGGATTAAGTGAAACAGACGTAAATAAATACATTGATGGAATCAGAGAAATTACTGGTGCAGTATAAAAACATATTTAACATTAAAATGGAACAGAAGATTATCTCTGTTCCATTTTATAAAATAACAAGGAGGCTTTAAATGAATATAAAATTAGCAGAATGGTATGTTAAAAATAAAAGTAAAATAATGCTTGCAATATTTTTCTTTGTAGTAATAGCCGTTATTAGCTTAATAGTTGGAATTCTTGGGAGAATAAATAGGGATGAAGCAAGCAATACTACTACAGGAAATACACAAGTAGAGCCTAGCCCTGTAGCAAACTTCACAGACATATATGTTGAAGGAGGAGAATCTGTTGTAACAGGAGAAGAGATTACAAGCTCACAAGTAACAATGCTAGAATATATAAACCAGTTTGTAGATTTATGCAATACACAACAAGTCGAAGAAGCATATAATCTTTTATCAGACGAATGTAAAGAAGAAGTATATCCATCATTAGATAGTTTTATAACTAATTATTATAATACTATCTTTAATGGACAAAAAAGAAATATTTCACTTGAATCATGGGCAAATAATATATATAAAGTAAAATATGAACTTGATGCATTATCTACTGGTGTATATACAGAAGAAAATGCTGTACAAGATTATATAAGCGTAATAAAAGATGAAAATGATGAAGCAAAGTTAAATGTAAATGGATATATAGAAAGAAGTGAAATAAATAAAACGCAAGATAGTAATAATATTACAATAACAGTATTAAGAAGAGACCGCTATATGGACTATGAAACATATACATACAGCATGACAAATAATACAAACAATACCATTTTACTAGACGATAAAGAAAGTACAAATAATATGTATTTAGAAGATGAAAACGGAAACCAATATACAGCATATATTCACGAATTAAGTGATGCAGAATTAATACTAACTCCAGGAGAAACAAAAGAAATTACTATTAAATATTATAATAGATATAGTACAACAAAGAATATAACCAATATAGTATTCAACAAAATAATTTTAAATTATAATGAAAATGCAGTAAGACAAGTGGCAAGAGTTCAAATAGGATTATAGTAGGAGTAAAATTATGGGAGAATTTTTCGAAAATGTAAAAAATACCATGACCAAAGCTTTAAAAAAAGCAGGAAAAGCAATAGCTAGAACGGTGATGCCGATAGTTTTTATAATTTTAATAACAGTTATTGTAGCATCTGGATTAGTATATGAGATAACAAGACAGGATGCTTCGCCTAAACAAGGAGATATGTCAAATGTCCCATATGCATCAACCAAATATACTGCAGATGTTACAATAGACGAACAGGGCAAAATAATCACATCAATGACAGCTCAAGAATTATGGGATGAAATGATGAAATATAACAGTAGGGTGGATGAATATTTAAGAGGTCCAGAAGAATTACTAAAACTTATGAGTGCTGAAATTGTAACTAGTTATCCAGACACTAGACCTAATCCAGACGAGGCAATAGACTGGGATACTTTGAATAAAAATATAAATTCAAATGAAACACAAGGAATTATTAAATTTATAAGAGCAAGAGATGATGGTACTAACGTTACCATGACCTATGTAGATAGTCAAAAATTTTATGAGTGGATAGAGTACTATAACATGACTGGAGATGAGGCAACAAGAGAGCAAATAATAACTCACTTCACTATAGAAAAAAATGTAAGTGCGGCTACTAGCACAATACAATTAAATTATGATGTAACTGATATAATTACAGATATATCAGAAGCCATAGTTAGAGCAGCACAATCAACACCTTCAGCTGGTGCGGGTTTATGTCAAGCATGGGTAAGAAGAGTATATGTAAATGCGGGACTTCCAGACGTTGGATATATTGGTGCATATCAGGCTTTCCAACAAACTTGTGTATCTACTGATATGAATAATATTCCAATAGGTGCAGCAGTATATGGAACAGGTAGTGCAAGCTATAATGGGGGACCAAACATATATGGACACGTTGGAATATATGTAGGAGATATAGATGGAGACGGAAAAGGCGATGTAATGGACAACATAAGCGATGGAAACGGAAATGGAATAGTCTCAACACAATCTTTAGAAAGTTGGATACAATGGCAAGTAGATGCAGGGAATACTGCATGTGGAGGAACACCTGGATGGCTTGGATGGGGATGGCAATCAGGTTCTCCTACTCAAATATTATCTGGTGGAAGTGGAAATACTGATACAGATAATAGCGCAGGAGAAAGTACTAATACTACAAGTAATATTACTTCTTTAGATAATGTATTATTTATAGGAGATTCAATTACAGTAGGATTAGACAATTCAGGCTTAATTCCAAATGCAACCTTCCATGCAGAAGTTGGAACAAAACCATCAGACTGGTTATCAAGAATTGATACATTACCACAAAATGCAGATGATATAAGCTGTGTATGTGTTATGCTAGGAGTAAATGGAACCAGCGAAATAGAAGAAATGAAACAACTAATTGATGCATTGTCAGCAAAATATACGGGAAAAACCATATTCGTACAAAAGGTTTTACCAGTAGCAAGTACATATACATACATAAATTACCAAACAATGAATGAAAATATACAAGCATATAATGATGCAATATCAAGTTACTGTAGCGGAAAAGTAAATGTTAAATTTATAGATACGTCAGAAGGATATGTTGACTCATCTGGTGCAGCAAAAGCAGAGCTATTTGATGGAGAAGGACTACACCCAACAAACTATCAAATGTTAAAGGAAAACATAGAAAAAGCAATAACAGGAACAACAGGAACAACAGGAACGACAAGCCAAACTCAAAACACAAATACTAGTTCGAAATATAATGTTATTGTAGGTGCATGGAGAGAAAGATTTGAGGAAAGAAAAGCAATTGACGACGTTGATCCAGAGGGCGAATATATATCACCTGGAACTACATATACTATGACTACACAAAAAATAGATTATCAAAGCATGGTGAGCGGATATAAAATGCCATTCGATTATTTATGGGCTCTTTTAGTAACAGGAAGAGATAAAGACTTTGTAATGGATTTAGCAGATTTAGTATATGATAGTGAAATAGAAATAACAATACATGATAACTATACAGAAGTTACAGATGTTGATACATATGAATATACAAGAAAGACAAAGGTAAATACGCATGATATAACTGTAACAGGTAGTTGGAGTGATACTACATATAACGGAAGTACACCACCAGAAAAAATTTATGAAGAAAATAAAGAAGGTTCTACAGGTGAAATAAAAAAAGACTATAAAATAGAACATACTATAGTAACTACAACAAATACATTAGATATTAGTTTAACTAAAGCGAATGTATGGATAGTAAATTATGCAAAAAAATATACACATGAAGCAGAAAATACAATAGCAAATGAACCTATACCTAGTGATATGCCAACTGTTGAATACCCAGATTCACCAGAGAAATCTGATAATGCAGATCCATGTGGAATTGGTGCGGCATTTGAAAAAGAAGTACAAGCAAAATACGAAGACAAAGATTCCGTGACAACTAACATGACTTGTACTTCAGATTACTTCTACGGATTTGAAGGAACTATTACAAACAATAATACTGTGGTAACAAGAAAATATACTTCTTCACCAGCAGAAATAATAGAAAAAACAGATAAATATTCAGACGAAGATAACTTTGTAACATTATTTATAGATAATTATGATTCAAGAAATAATATACTAAGTGCACCAGATTGGTTATTTGAAATATTAGAATCAAATCAAAAAACTGTTGATATGGTAGATTTAACTAAATATCTTATATATAAATCAACAGGAATAAGTAATTATATTGTAAAAGAATATGACTTCTCAGCATTTGATCCAGACAACTTTACAAATGTATCAAATGGAATATATGGTGGAACAGTTGAAGAAAAAGTTTGGTTCGCATTAAGAGATGCAGGATTCAGCGAATATGCTGTAGCGGGTGCAATGGGAAATGTATATGGAGAATCTGGATTTGATCCAGCAATTATAGAAGGTGGAAGTGGAATAGGATTTGGACTATGTCAATGGTCTTACGGAAGAAGAACACAGCTTGAAAATTATGCAGCATCAAAAGGGGTAGACCTAAGTGACGTAGATACTCAAATAGAATTCTTAATAACAGAAGTAACACCAGGTGCAGTTGGACCAGCGCAAGGATATGCAACGTATCAATTAGTAAGTTACAAAGGATATAATGGAGATATGTGGATTAATGCAACAAGTCCAGAAGAAGCGGCAGTAGCGTTCTGTTGGTCATTCGAAAGACCAGGTGCACCAAGACTTTCAGTAAGAGAAGAAAAAGCAAGAGAGTATTATGAACAATTTAAAGGAAGAACTAAACCATCAGGCGCATCGTCAAGTGGCATTATAGCGGCATGTAATGAAGTAACACAAGAATTCTTAAATAGAAATGGAAGATATAGCCTTTCAAATCTAATATGGGAAGACATAGAAAGATGCTGGACAGATAGTGAATGTATATGTTGTGCTTCTTATGTATCACTTGTACTATACAGATCAGGTGCATTAACACCAGCACAGATAAATGCATATAATTACCATTGGACAGGTTCTGGAGGAGTGTCAGATATGTTACAAGCAGCAGGATGGTCGCAAGTTTCACCATCACAAGCACAGCCGGGAGATGTAGTAGTAGATTATGAGGTACACGCAATGATTTATGCAGGAGATGGAAAGGTTTGGGATCAAGCAAGCTGTGTTATAAGTTCAAAAGGAAATCCACCAACAAGATCTACAACGACATACAACATTTCAGGATGTCAAGTTTGGAGAGCACCATAAAATATTAGTATAATCTAAATAGAAGGAGAAAAATATGACTAAAATAAAGAAAATTATTATTGCTTTACTTATAGTACTTATAATTGTAGCTAGTATATTAATTACTATACTGTTAATTAACTTAAATAAAGGTGAAAAATATATGCCTATTAGTGAAGATGAAGGCATAGATGCGTACGAAAAAGAGTTAGATACCACAGTTAATCAAGTAACTAATAGAATAGACTATTATACAGTAAAGGACTGCTTAGGAAAATATTATTCATATTATTCAATTTTACTTAATCCAGAGATGTATTATACAGGAGTTAGTGAAGAAGATTTGAGCCAAGCTGAGCAAGATAATGCACAAACACTATATAATATATTAGATAACGAATATATTACAGAAAGAGGAATAACTGTAGACAATCTTGAGACTAATTTAAAAGACATAGGAATAATAACGCCATATATTTCTAACATGTATGTAAACCATAGAACAGACAATATGGATATATATGTGGTAGAAGGAAAAATAAGAACTGGAATACAAGATGCCGGAGAAGATTTTAGAATAATTTTAAAATTAGACTTATTAAACAAAACATTTAGTATATTGCCAAGTGAATATGTAGAAGAAAAGTATGGAAACATTAAAGAAGAACAAGATTTAAATATTACTGTAGAAGATAGTATTACAAAAAATAATAATAATCAATATAGTTATAGAACAATTTCAGAAGAAAATTATATAAAAGAATTATTTACTCAATTAAAAAATGAATTGTTATATGATAAAGAATCTGCATATGAGCATTTAAATGAAGAATACAGAACAAAAAGATTTGCTACACTGGATGAATTTAACAGTTTTGTGACTAGTAAGGAAGAAGAATATAAAGCTATGGCACTAGCACAATATGAAGTAATACAGGAAGATGGATATACACAATATGTATTAGTAGATCAAAATGGAAAATATTATATAATAAATGAAACAAGTGTGATGAAATATACCACAATGCTAGATTCATATACAGTTGATTTACCACAATTTATAGAAAAATATAATGAGTCAACTGATGCAGAAAAAGCAGGTTTAAATATGCAAAAAATTGTAGATGCTCTAAATAATGGAGATTATAATTATATATATAGTAAACTAGATGATACATTTAAAGCAAATAATTTTGGAAGTGTTGAAAGTTTTGAAGAGTACATACAAAATAATTTATATAGTTCTGTAAATGTAGAATATTCAAACTATAAATCAAGTGGAGAATTACACATGTATGATGTAACATTTACTAACAAAGATAATCAAAATAATGAACCAGTAACTAAAACATTTATAATAAAACTATTAGAGGGAACAGATTTTGTAATGTCATTTAATGTATAGAATATAGAACCGAAAAAGAAGCAGGGATAAATGGGGAACACTTCAAATACCTACTTCTTTTTTCTTGAAAAAAATAAATATATACAGTATAATATAACATAATACCCAAGTGTTATAGGAGGTAAAATATGAAGGGAAAAAATAGAGAATCTGTAACAGAAAATATATTACAAATGTATAAAAGCATTGCAGAAGAACTTGGAGAAAGAGGGCAAGAAGTAGAAAATATAGGCTATTATAAAGACTTTGAAATAAAAAATTCAGGTCTTGCAATAAGTGATGCATATATTGTAAAACTAAAAGATAGTGAGGATAATAAAACAAGAAATGAAAATGAGCAAAAAGAAAAAATAATATATGAAATAAGAGATCAAGATAATAACTTAATAGCGAGTGTAAATGAGCTTGGAGAAATACAATTTGAAGAATCATATTTGGAGTCATTAAGAGAAATAAATGAGGGATATTTTGACAGTCTAACACTTGATGAAGCAGAGTTCGAATTGCCAGAAGAATTGGAAAGAGATGATATAGTTTTAACAAAAGAAGAAATAGAAGAAAAACAAAGTGAAAGAAGAATATCTGATATTTCAAAAGCTATAGGAAGTAAAGAAATAAATTCATATTCAGAAATGAAAACAGACCAAACACCAGTATTTGATAAGGTGGTTAATAAACAAGAGATTGATCCAAATGCTAGAGTAACACAAGGAGAAACTTTGGCAGATATGATACCAGAAATAAAAGAAAAAGGAATCGTAAAAGTAGGAGTTGTATATTCAGATTATAGTAAAGGTCAAAATGGTAGATTTTCATTTGTGGGAATTGATAAAGATGGTCAAATTCAAACAGTAGATAGCTTAGAAAATACACAAGGGACAACAACAGGACAAACAATAACCTCGATAAATAGTAGAGACGGAAGTTTAGTAGAACAAGAGCAAGTATCTGGCTTAGTAAAAATAAATGGAAGAAGTACCACAAATGGCCAAGAAGAAATGTTATCTGTAAGAGTTGGGCAATATGGAATTTTAGAAGTAGATTATGTAAGGGCAGACTTAAGTAGAGATAAAGATGAAAGATATCTATCGGCACCAATAGAAACAAAAAATCAAAGACCAACTTCCAGAGAAGTAAGAGATGTAATGGATAAAAACAGAAATACTGAAATAGAAGAGGAATTAGAAAGAGCAGAAGGAGAAATCGAAAGAGATGATAATGCTGAGTTAAGAAATATAGACGATACAGCCTCAAATGACGAATTAACACCTGATGAAGTAATAGTATTAGAAAATGGAAAAGAAACAACAATAAGAAAAGAAGCAGCTAAAGCTAAAGTATCTCCAGAAGAATTTGCAAGAAAATATAACGAAAGAGGAGGCAAGACTCCTGATGAAAAAATAGAAGCTATTCATGAAGAAATAGAAGAGGAATTTGGAACACCTTCAAGAAATAGATAATGTTTAATCATATAAGATCACCTTTTAAAATATAATTTAAGAGGTGATCTTTATGTTGAAACAAATAAGACATATATTTTTAACAAAGTTAATTGTATTACTATTGATATTAGTAACTATATTTATAAATATACCAGTATTAAGCCTTGCAAAAGATGAGGATGAAGAAGAGATAGATATAACTTCAAGGATAGCTTTAATATATGATAGAGCTTCTGGTAAAATATTGTACGAAAAAAATGGAAATAAACAAACACCTATGGCCTCCACAACAAAAGTAATGACAGCAATAGTAGTATTAGAGAATGCAAAATTAACAGATACAGTAACAATTACCTCAAAAGCAGCAAGCATGGGAGGTTCAAGGTTAGGATTAAAAAAGAATGATAAAATAACAGTGAATGACTTATTATATGGATTAATGCTTCGTTCGGGAAATGATGCTGCCGTGGCATTAGCTATCCATGTAGGTGGTAGTATAGAAGGATTTGCAGACATGATGAATGAAAAGGCTTTAGAAATGGGATTAACTAATTCTCACTTTGTAGTACCTCATGGATTAGATAATGAAGGACATTATACAACAGCCTATGAATTAGCTAAAATGGCAGATTATGCACTAAAAATGGATAAATTTAAAGAAATAGTTGGAACCAAAGTTGCTACTATTTATATAAATGGATATGCGAAGCAAATTAACAACACAAACAATTTACTGGGAAGTGTATCCGGAGTATATGGAGTAAAAACAGGATTTACCAATGGTGCAGGAAGGTGTTTAGTAACAGCATGTAAAAGAGATGATTTAGATATAATAACAGTAATAATAGGTGCAGATACTAATAATATAAGGAGTAAAGACACAATAAAATTAATTCAATATGCATATACAGAATTTGAAGTTATAAACATAAAAGAAATTATAGAAGAAAAATTTATGGAGTGGAAAAACATAAACGAAGGTAGAATATATGTGAATAAAGGTATAGAAAATAAAGCAAAATTGTATTTAGATGAATTACAGTATACAAAAATGGCAGTAAAAAAGGAAAAAAAAGATAAAATTGATATTTTGCCTACTACAATATACTATCTTGAAGCACCAGTAAAAGAAAATGAGATACTAGGAAATGTTAAAATAGTAATAGATAATGAAGTAGTAGAAGTATTAGATATTTACTTAGAAGAAGAAATACAAAAAAAGGATGTTTTAGAATATTTAAAAGAATTTCTACTTTGTCTTGACTTTTAAATCTTTTTTTGCTATTATATTAATTGTTCTGCTTAATATTAATATATGTAGTCAATGCGAAAGTAGCTCAGTTGGTAGAGTGCAACCTTGCCAAGGTTGATGTCGCGGGTTCGAGCCCCGTCTTTCGCTCCATTTTATTTTTATATTATTTAATTGTACTAAAAAACGATATTAAAGCATATATTATATTAAGTTATACACGGCGATATAGCCAAGTGGTAAGGCACGAGTCTGCAAAACTCTGATCCCCGGTTCGAATCCGGGTGTCGCCTCCAA
>CALXVB010000014.1 GCA_944391855.1 uncultured Clostridia bacterium
TTTCATTTATTTTATTTATTAAATTATTTTTTTCTATATTTAAATCTTCAATTTTTTTATTTTTTTCATTTTTATAATTATTTTTTATATTTATTTTATTTTCTTCGTTTTGTTTACGTAATAATATTATGTCTATCTTCTTTAATAGTTCAAGTTCACTTTCTTTTTCTTCTATTTTTCTTAAATATATATCCTTGTTTCCCTCTATGCCATGTTTGTCATTTTGATATTCTTGTAACTCCTTTAAGACAAACTCCATCTTTTTTATCTTTTCTTTAATTATGTTAATCGGTCTTCCTTGTGTCCTGTCTGACCCTACTTCTTCTATTTGCATTTTGTTTAATTTATCAATTATCTTCTTATATGATAAATTATCATCTCCACTTCCCGCAAGGTTTGCGAGCTTTTGTACCAAAACGTTTTGCTCTTGTTTATCTAGTTTAACCTCCTCTTGCATAGATACTACTGTTGACAAAAACATATCCTCGTCTACGTTAGTTTGGTCAAAAAAGAACTGTACCCCATCCTTTTTGACAATGTTAAAGTCTTTAGACACTTCATCTAAATCCTTATTAAATATCTTTGGATTTTTCTTATTAAAGTCTCTAAAAATTTCAAATTCTTCTCCATTATCCAATTCATATTTTAATTTTCCGGAATAATCTGTTTTGCCCCATGGTTTATATTTTTCATAATCAGAAATATTTTTTCCATTTTTATTTTTAGAAATTCCATAAAAAATATTTTTTATATAATTTAATAATGTAGATTTTCCACTTTCATTTTTTCCATAAATAATATTTATATTATTTTTTAAATTAATTTCTTTATTTTCTAAATTGCCATAATTATTTATTTTAATATTTTTTATTTTCAAAATATTTTCTCCTTTTTTATTAATTTATTTTTTTAAATTAATTTATTATATTTTTTTATTAATTTTATTTTTAATTTTTTATTAATTATTTTCTAATAAAAATTATAATTAAATAAATAATAATTAAAAAATAATAATTAAAAAATAATTCAGAATATTAAATAAATCATTTTTTATTATATTTTTTTGTTTTTTATTTTTATTTAATTTATTTTATTTTTTCAAAATTAATTTCTAATAATTTATTTTTTAATTATTATTTATTTTTTATCAATAATGTTTAATCCTAATTCTAATGCTTCTTCTAATAATTCTTTATTATAATTTTTTTTATTTAATTCTTCTAATATTTCTTTTACAAATAATCCTTTTAAATTATTATTTTTTGATATTTTTTCTAAATCTATTTTTAATTTTGTATTATTTTTTATTTTAATAATATTTTCATTTAAAATAAATTTAAATAAATTATATATATTTATTTCAAAATTTTTATTTCCAATTAATATTATTTTATAAAATATATTTTCTTCTAATTTTAAATTATTTATTTTTTCTATTAATTCTTCTTCTGAATTAATATCACTTATATCTAATTCTATTTCCTTAAATTCTTTATTATCTATTGGTATAAATTCCAATTTTATATCTTCTTTATTAATTTCTCCTACTATCATTCCATGTTTGCCTAATTCATCAAATCCCAATGAAATAGTTGAACCTGGATACACTATTCTTTGATTTTCTTCAGTATTATAATCTAACTTATGAATATGTCCTAAAGCCACATAATCAAATCCTATTTCTTTTAATTTATTTTTATTAATTGGGTTATACTCCATATTTTCCATAGTACCACCATTTATTGTACCATGTGTAATTAATATATTTACTTTTTCATTATTTTGCAATTTTATTTCATCTATTATTGAATTTCTACAATAAAAATCATTAAATCCAAATCCATATATATCGCAATCTGATTCATCTATAATTTCTAATTTTTCATTAAATATATGTACATTATTATTCCAATTAAAAGTTTTATACATAGAATTATTTATATATGGGTCATGATTTCCTGGAGAAATAAATACCTTTGTATTTGGTATTTCCTTAAATAGATTATTTATATATTCTATTGTTGTTTTTCTTATGTATTCATGCTCATATAGGTCTCCTGATATAAATAAATAATCTATATTATTTTCTTTTATATAATTTATTATTTTTCTAAATGCTTCTCTTTGTTCAAGTCTTCTTTTTTCCCCTAATTTATTTCTACTATTTAATACTTTAAAAGGTGTATCAAAATGCATATCTGCTATATGTACAAATTTCAAAATATATCTTTCCTTTCGTTTTATGTTTATATTTTATTTAACAATTTTATAATATCATATAATTTTAGTCAAGGTTTTTCTAAACATTTGTTTTGATTTTTTATGCAAAAAAATACTTTAGTAAAAATACTAAAGCATTTTCTATTATTTATTATCTTCATCATCAAAGCTTCCGAAATAATTCATCAAACTTTGCTTCCAATTCTTTTTGAACGTCTACCGACATTATATCTTCTTCTGCTCTTGTAGTTTCTTCTTTTACCTCTTTTTCTCCCTCTTCAATATTTTGTGGTAGAACTGGTGCATCATTTTGATTATCTTGATTATTTTTTATTTCTTTATTTTCTGTTTCTGCTTTTGAATTTTCTTCTTCTTTCCCTTTTTCTTCCTCGAATAAGTCATCAATAGAATCTACTTTTAAATCTTTTGGCTTATTTTCTTCGCCTTCTACATAAGGATTATATGGATTGAATTTTCTCCATGTACCTCTACTTCCAACATCAAATTCTAAGTGATTTAAAGTAAATTCAGAAAGTTTTTTAACCATTGGTGTTTCAAAATAATAGTATTTCTCATCTTTTATAGGTTTTAAACCTTTCTCATAAATAATACATAAATCATTGTCCATTCTTCTTAACTCATCAGGTGTCATTAAAGCCCTTGCCATAACTTGATCAGAATCACTATATCCCTGTCTATGGAATTGCTTATCTCTATTTATAGATCTATTATCCCTTGAAATTGTTTTTTCACCTAATGCCTTAGAGAAATATTCAACTGTCTTAAATGAGTTACTTCCTAAGAATACGTGTGTATCACAGTTACCCATTATAGTTTCATAAGATTTCTCATAAACTGCCTCTAATTGGTCTAAGTTTTGAAGAATAACACTAAAAGATATTCCTCTACTTCTTGATGTAGAAATCTTTTTATCAAAGTCTGGTATTTGTCCAATATTTGCAAACTCATCTAAGATGAAGAATGTAGGACATTTTAATCTTCCACCATTTTTATCTGCAAAATCATATAATTGTTGAATCATTTGTGAGAAGAATATTGTAAGCAAGAAATCATAAGCTTTATGTGTATCTGAAGATATAACATATACAGCTGTTTTTCTTGATCCTATCTCATCAAAATCTATTGTATCAGTTGATGTAACTTCTGCAATTTCTTTAGAGTCGAATTTACCTAATTTAGATTGCAATGAACTCAAAATAGATCCATATGTTTTTTCTGGTGCTATTTCAATAGATTTATAGTTCATTCTAGCTGGATGATCATATGGTAATTGATTCATTAAATCTGTAAGTAAGTTGCTTCCTCCGTTATTATTTGCTGCCCTTACAAGTTCTGAACAACTTGCTAGGTTTTGTTCTTCTTCAGGTCTAGTTGCCATTAGATAATATATAAGTGCTTTTAAAAGCATTTCTGCCATATCATCCCAATATGGGTCACTTCCTGAAGTCTCTGATTTTTGTCCTTTTACTATTGTGTTGGCTATAACGTCAACATCTATTTCGCTTCTTATATGTAATAATGGATTATATCCATCACTATTTGCTGGGTTAACTAAATTTAATACTTTTATTTCATAACCATTCTTTTTTAAATATCCTGCTGTTTTATCATAAAGCTCTCCTTTTGGATCAGTAAATACATATGAACCTAACATTTGAAATGCATTAGGTATTGAATATGATGCAGATTTACCAGATCCAGATCCGTCCAACAACTAGAACATTAACATTTCCTCTTTTATCTGTTGGTAAAAAGTTATGTTTTGAAAGTATAATTCCATTATTTTTACTAAGTATAGTATATTGTTCTCCACCTTCACTCCAGTCACTTGAACCGTGTTCAATATCTGTATATTCATGTTTTGGTTTTGATCTAAATAATCCTATAAATGTAAAAATTAAATATATAATTGTAAAATATAATAAAGTTCTAAAGAAATATCCTATATATTGCGCTGAAAATATTTTAGTGAAAGATGTAAAACTTAAAAATTCTTCAAATACTTGTATAAGAAAAATATTAAAATCAAAACTTCCGCTTACACATGCATCAGCTACTGCAACTCCTATAGGCGCAACAAGTACTATGGTAAAAAACACCCATAGTACAGCTATAATTATTATACTTTTTTTATTATCTTTTAATGTTTTACTAACTTTATAATTCATATAATTCCACCTTCGCTTTTGTTTTTATTTACGCATCTTTATCTATCCATATCATTTTTGTTTTTATTATCTTTTTTCGAATAATCTCTGTATGCATTTCCATCTAATCTTCCTATTGGTTTCCCTTGTCCATCATATAAAATATTATCTTTGTCTACTTTAGATGTTCCTTCAATCATAATATCCATAAAATTCCCATCAGATACCACTTCTACTTCGATTCCTTTTTGTGGTGGAATTTCTACACCTTTTTCTGAAGCTCTAATTTCAGCTGCTGTATTACGGATTTTTGAACGTCCACTTGTACTATTCATTATTTGTCCCCTTTCTAATTATCATTTTTGCTATCTCTTATTTCAAAAGCAAAATATGATTTGTATGGTTTTAACTTACACTTTCCTTTAACTTCATTTGTTTCTTTATCGAAATATAATACTGGTTTTACCTCTTCTGTTGTATTAGGGTCAATAATCGTTATTGGCCTTTTTAAATTTGGTGTATATTTAAACTCTTTAAATACTGTTTCTTTTTCAGAATAAAGAGTGTCAAACTTTATTGATGATGGTTTTTTAGATATTCTTACTCTATCCTCCATTAAAATTCCCATATTTACCACTACTCTATCTTTTCCAAAAGATAGTATAACTAAATCTTCCTCTGGTTTTGGTTCGTCAACAAAAAAAGTTTTCTTTTTTACATCTCCCCTTATTTCTTCTGCATAGTGTAATCTTTCTATTGTATATTTAGGTGATTCTTTCAAATATTCTTTTTCTGTTTCATTTACTCTATATATTACCGTGTTTACGCCTTGTGGATCCGTTATACTAAAGTGTTTACCTTGTACAATTTCCATATACATTTCCCTCTTTCTATGAATCTTCGTTGCCATAGCTTGTCCTTTGTTAGAATCACTACACTATTAATTATATAGTAATTTAACGTTTTAGTCAATATTTTCTGTAAAATTTATGTCAACTTTTGTGTGTAAGCTATCAACTACTATTACATATTTTATTCTAAATTATTTCTTGGATTAAATTTTGATATTTCATTCAGTTTTTCATATATTCCAATTTCCTCTTTTGTTGGAGTCTTAGGCACCATAATTTTTATGTCAGCTATAAGTTCTCCTCTTCCACCTTTTCCATCTTTATATCCCTTGCCTGGAATCTTAACTTTTTCACCGCTTTCAATTCCTTGAGGAATATGTAGGAAAATAGTTTCTCCTATAGTTTCTATAGATACCTTTGTTCCAAGTACTGCTTCCCATGGTGCTATTTTTAAGTCCGTATATAAGTCTACTCCCCTTAGTACAAATTTTTTGTCATCTTTTATATTTATCCTAATTAATAAATCTCCGTTTTTTCCTCCGTTTTCACCCTTTTTACCTTGACCTATTAATCTAATTTTTTCTCCATTTCTTATTCCGGCAGGAATTTTTATCGTAAAACTTTTCATTTTTCCATTTTGAGTTCTTAAGGAAATTTTCTTTTCTTGCCCATAATATGCCTCTTCTATTGATACGTCAATCTCTGTTTCTATATTTTCTCCTTTAATAGGTACACTTTCCTTATTTTTCTTCTTTTCTTTTTTTTCTTTTTTATCAGCTTGCTCTCCAAAAAACATATTAAAGAAATTAGTAGATATTGTTCCTTCTTCCCTTTTTGTTTCTTCTACTTTCTTTTTTTTGCCAATATTTGAATTCCACATTCTATCATATTTTCTTCTTGTTATTGGATCTGATAAAACTTTGTATGCTTCATTTATGTCTTTAAATCTTTCTTCAGAAAAATTATTTTCAGAATTTATGTCTGGGTGATATTTCTTGGCTTGTTCTCTATATGCTGTCTTTATTTCTTCTGGTGTAGCCTTATTACTTTCTAAACCAAGTATTTTATAATAGTCTTTAAAAATCATAAGCCTCCCCCCTTAAAAGCATTCATATTATATCATACTTTCGTGTAGAAATAAATATTTTGAAGCATTTTTTTAATAAAAGACTTATAATTTTTAATTCGTTTTAAAATTTAATAATTTGCTTTTAATTTTTCCTTTCTTTTAATAATTTATTTCGCACCAAAATACTATCTGGATGAATTAACTTCTGTTTTTGTATTGTATATTTTATAGAACTATCTATTTCATATAATAAGGCTTCATCTATATCATGTTCTGCTAGTTCTCTTACTGTTTGTAATTCTTTCATTTTTTCTTCATTTTTATATATTCTTCCTTCTTCTATTTTATCTGCGACATAAATTATCTTTGCAAACAAATCCATATTTTCATTGCCAACTGTATGAAATTTTATTGCATCTTGCATATCTGCAGAAAAGTTATATTTTTTCTTACATATATCTGCACCTATCTTTGCATGTAGTAGTCCAACATTCACCTCTTCTACATTGTCTATTTCTATATTGTTTTCTCTTACATATTGTAGCATTTGTTCGTCAGATAATTCTTTTCCTATGTCATGTGCTAAGCCTACTAGTTTTGCTTTATTTATATCTATGTTATATATTTTTGCTAGTTCTTCTGCTTTTTTCATTACTCCTAGTGAATGTTTATATCTTTTCTCTGATAAACTATTCCTTAAGTCATTATTTATTTTATCTAATACTTCATCCATTTATATAGCCTCCATTACTACTTTATAGCTAGTTCTATTAACTTATCTAAAAGTTCTGAATAATTTACTCCCATCTTTTCCCACAATTTTGGATACATACTTATTTGAGTAAATCCAGGAAGTGTGTTTATTTCATTTATTATTACTCTATTTGTATTATTCTCTATGAAAAAGTCTACTCTAGAAAGTCCTGTGCAATCTGCTACTTTAAAAGCTTTTATTGCTGTTCTTCTTATTTCTTCCGAGATATTTTCTGGTATTTCTGCTGGCATTACTACTCTAGATTCCGCATTTTTGTATTTTGCATCAAATGTATAAAAATCTTCTGCTGGAAGTATTTCACCTACACATGAAGCTCTAGCATCTTCATTTCCAAGTACTGCACATTCTACTTCTCTACCATTTATATTTTCTTCTATAAGTATCTTTCTATCAAATTCTCCTGCATATTTTACGCTATTTATTAATTCTTCTTTGTTATGTGCTTTTTTTATACCTACTGATGAACCTGAATTCGAAGGTTTTACAAACACTGGATATGAAAGTTTTTCTTCTACTATATTTGCTATTTCTTCTAAACTGCACTTTTCTTCATTAAAGTTTTTGTCTACATATACATGTTTTTCATTTTCTTTTTTTACATATACATATTTAGCCTGATTTATTCTGGCTTTTTCAAATATTATTTTAGCATAAGCCTTATCCATACAAATGCTTGAACTTAATACTTTACACCCTATGTATGGCTTCTTTAACATTTCCAACATTCCCTGTATAGTTCCATCTTCTCCATAAAGTCCATGTAATACTGGAAAAATAACGTCACACTCTTGAAGATATTCTATTGGATTTGAAATTAAAACTTTTTCTTCTATTTCTTCTCCCACTTGTAATATATCTATTTCAGAAATCTTTTTTGAATACTCATACCATTTTCCATCTTTATCTATGTATATTGGATAGATTTCATATTTTCCTTTATTTAAGTTCTTTATAACAGACGTACCAGAAGTAATAGAAACATAATGCTCTGTAGACATTCCTCCGAATATCACACCTAATTTTAATTTGCTCATTTTTTTCAATCCCTTCTAAAACTAATTAATATATCCCTATTTATTAATTAGCAAATATATTTAGATTTATTATATTAATGACATATTTTGTTATATATTTCTTGAAAATTTAGACCGTTTGAAGCTTTAAGTAATATGGCATCTCCTGCAGAGGCTATTTTTTTAACAACTTTTACCGCTTCTTCATTATTATCACATGTATAAATATTTTCCTTATTAAATCCTTCCTCAAGTGCTTTATTTACAATATGCTTTGCCTCACTTCCTACTGTAATTAATATATCGACATTATTATTTACGACCTCTTCTCCAACCTTTTCGTGTAATTCTTTTGAGAATTCTCCAAGTTCTAGCATATCTCCTAAAACTGCTATTTTCTTTTTAGCATTTATTTTTCCTAGATATTCAATTGCTGCCTTCATTGAGTCATAATTTGCATTATAGCAGTCATTTATAACTGTAATTCCACTCTTGTTTTTTTCTACTTGCATTCTTCTTTTAGTAAGTTCAAAATTTGCTATTCCTTCTAAAATATCTTCCATAGGTATATCAAATATCCTACCTATTGCTATAGCACATAAACTATTTAATACGAAGTGATTCCCTCCAACAGATATATTTACTGTATATGTCTTTCCATCTATATCTATTTTATATGTACTTCCATTTTCTGATAATTCTATATCATATGGCATGATATCGCTCTTATTTTCCATACCAAATGTTACTACTTTAAAGTTTGTATTTTTGTTCTCCATATACCAATTATGTAACATATCATTATCATTATTTATAACCAATATTCCATCTTTTTGAAGACCATCTAATATTTCTAACTTTGCTTTTAATATATTCTCTCTTGAGCCCAAATTCCCAATATGAGCCGTTCCTACATTAGTTATAACTGCTACAGATGGTCTTGCAATTTTGGATAATGGGCTAATTTCGTTTGGCATATTCATACCCATTTCTACAACCATAGCATCTTCGTCTTTAAGTCTTAAAACTGTAAGAGGAAGCCCTATTTGATTATTGTAATTTCCTAATGTTTTTAATACATTAAACTTTTTAGACATTACACTTGCAATAATATCTTTTGTGCTAGTTTTACCAACACTTCCAGTTATTCCAACTACTGGTATATCGTACATATTTCTTTTAAAAGAAGCTATTTCTTGTAATGCCTTTATTGTATCTTCTACCAAAATTATTGATACATTGCTGTATTTTTTCTTAATATCTTCTATTTCTAAATTTATTTTATTTTTTACACTTGATTTTTGTAAAATACAAATTTTAGCACCATTTTCTATAGCAATATTGTAAAATAGATTTCCATCATTATGTTCGCCTTTAAATCCCATATATGTATCACTCTTTTTAATCTCTCTTGTATCTTTAACAATATCTGTTAATGTATCCTCTTCGTTCCCACACAACAGCTCTGCATTACATATTTTAATTATGTCTTTTATATATATATTCTTCATATTCTTCATGATATATGTATATATATCATATCTCCTTCCATTTATATTATATTTTGATATGGATATTATATGCTTTATTGCGTATTTTGACAAGGAATATGAATGAAAATTTACTTTATATTTTTTATATGATTTTTGTAGAAAGGAGATTTAGATGAAAACTCGCTTGAGAGACTCAAGAAAAGCATTTCTTTAGAGCTTTTATCTAAAATATCCGATTTCTACAATACATATGTTTTAATGTGTTAATATTCCATTTGGGGTATTAGTTATTATTAATACATCTTCTTCTTTACCTGTTTCTGCATTTACATATACAATAAAGTCTAATCCGTCTATATTTCCTTCAAATTCCCAGCAAAGCACTTCTGTTTTCCATTCTGTTGGAATTACTGCAAGTTCCTCACTTTCAATATTTAAATCTTTATTTAAACTTTCTTTTGCCTTCTCTTTACTTACTTTCGGTTCTTCTAAATCTCTTTTAGTATGGGAATTTAAATATCCTGTTGTTTCTATTCCAAGTATTTCTCCATCATCTAATGCTACTTTTACTTTAATTAAGTCTGGGTACATTATTACATCATCTTGTACATAAGCATAGTTTATTGTAACTATTCCACTTTGTTTTAAATAATATGTTTCTTTCATATTATCAAATCCATGCTTTTCTAAGTATTCTTTTGCTTTTTTATCCGCTTCTTCTTCTGACAATACTTCTGATAAAACTTCCCTATTTCTATCCATATATATTACATGCCCACCTTTTTCTGAAATAGATACAGTTGCTGCACTATCATCTTCAAATGTTAAATTAAAGTTATATGAAGTAATATCTCCTTCACTTTTTCCAAATGATTCTATTTCTTTTGTATTTACTGTAAATAGCTCTTTTGCTTTATTCTTAGCTGTTTCTTCATCGATGTTGTCTCCTGTAAGACCTACTTTTTCAGTCTTAGTTATATGTTCTGAAAAAGCACCATCATATATTAGACCAGAATATTCATGAAATGTTTGTTCTAAATTATCAAAACTATCTTTAGATATATTGCTTACTTCTTGTGCAAATGCTGTAGTTCCTTTTTGTGATAGTTCTCCCCATTTTATCCTTCCATCATTAATATCTGCTGATAATTGATTTAATACATTCTCTAGTTCTACACTATATTCATGTAGTTCTTTAAGATTCTTCATATCTTCTTCTGATAATTCTTCGTCTTTTAAATTTTTTCTATAAAGAGAATAGCTATACTCACTTACTTGATTTAAGAATTTAGAAGTATTTTCTAGTTCGTTTGAATTTATTGGTAGTTGGCTTAAATACCCCATTGCCAAATTTGCTTCTCTCCATACATTTGTTAAACTCTCTGCACTGCTTTCTGGAGAATTTGTTATCAAAGATTTTGCTAGAAATACCTCTACATTTTGTACATAATCCACTACTTCGTAAAATGCCATATTATATGCATTTTCGGAAGCTTGCCTATATTCTGTTTGCTTTTTGTAAATATATAACGCTAAAACAACTATTATTGTAAATAGAACCACTATTATACTAAGCATATGTCTATCTTTTAATCTATTTTTCCAATCTATCATTTTTTCTTTTAATGTTTTCACTAAAATACCACCTTTCACATTTATATGTATCACTCGTATTTTGTGTAAAATTTGTTAAATTATTCTTAATTTTTAGACTTTTTACATTTTTTGTGTTAGAATATTTTTGGTTTTAAATAAATTTATTTTTATAGGGGATTTTATGAAAAAAATATTAATATTTTATGCAGCATACGGCGGGGGTCACCTTTCCGCTGCTAAAGCTATAAAGAAGCATTTAGATGATAATTTTGAAGTAGAAACCGATATGGTAGATTGTATACAATATGTTAATAAAATTTTAAATAGAGTAACAACAGGTGCATACAATCAAATGGCCAAAAATGCACCTAGTCTGTGGGGAAGAATTTATGCCAATTCTCAAAAAGGTGTATTTGCTCACATAAGTTCCAGAGCAAATAAGATGATGGCAGTAAAATTAAAAAATTTAATAAAAGAAAGAAATCCTGATATAGTAGTTTCTACTCATCCTTTTAGTAGCCAAATGGTAAGTTATTTGAAAAGAAAAGGAAAAATAGATTGTAAATTAGTAACTGTACTTACAGATTTTGCACCACATGATCAATGGCTTGTTGGACATGAGTATACCAATGCTTTTTGTGTTTCAAATAACAGAATGTATGAATATTTAACTAATTATGGAATAGAAAATAAAAAAGTACATGTTACTGGAATTCCGCTATCAGATAAATTTTCTAAAAAATTTAATAAATCTGAAATATATAAAGAGTTTAAATTAGACGAGAATAAACCTGTTATATTATTTTTTGGTGGTGGTGAATTTGGTCTTGGCAAAGACAGAACTTTGCAGATTTTAAGGGCTGTTATCCACAATTTGCCAACTTATCAGATAATTGCTGTTTCTGGTAGAAATAAAAAAATGAATAAAGGTTTTCATGATATTGTGGAAGAGACCCATTCTAAAGGTAGAGTTAAGGTTTTTGATTATATAACTAAAGTACCTGAAGTTATGAGTATATCTACTTTAGTGGTTACTAAACCAGGAGGTCTTACGACTAGCGAAAGTTTAGCTTCTGGATTGCCTCTACTCGTTATAAACCCTATTCCGGGTCAAGAAGAAGAAAATGCTGAATTTTTAGAAAAAAACAATGTCGGAGTTTGGATTAGAAAAAAAGATAATCCAAATGTAGTAATACAAAAATTATTTGAAGACAAATCTAAATTAGAGCAAATGAAAGAAAATACAAAATTATTAGCAAAAAAGAATTCTACCAAAGATATTTGCAATATTATAATGAATTTGGATTAAAATATAACAAAAAACCACTTCTTACATATTTTATTTAAGAGGTGGTTTTTTTATGGATTCTTTGTCTAATGTATCTGGTGCTGAATTAACTGCACTTGCCAATAGCCTCGCTCTATATTTTTCTAAAAATTATTCTATATCTGATATTGCAAAGTTAGTTGCTTTTTTTACTTCTCTTGCAGATATTTTAGCATTACTTGCGGTAGATAAAGTAGATGATCCTTAATTTTCTAAATAAATTTATAGTTCTCTTCTTCCTTCTAGTGCTTTTGAAAGAGTAACTTCATCTGTATATTCTAAGTCTCCTCCAACTGGAATACCATGTGCTATTCTAGTTACTTTTATTCCTAATGGTTTAACAAGCTTTGAAATATACATTGCTGTTGCTTCCCCTTCAACTCGTGGATTTGTCGCTAAAATTAATTCTTTAACTTCTCCTCCCATTAGTCTTGAAAGGAGTTCTTTTATCTTTATATCGTCTGGTCCAACTCCATTCATTGGAGAAATGCTACCATGTAATACATGATAAAGCCCTTTAAACTCATGTGTTCTTTCCATTGCAACAACGTCTTTTACGTCTTCTACCACACAAATTGTAGTATTATCTCTCATTGGGTTTGAACAAATTTCACATGGATCTGTGTCCGATATATTAAAACATTTTGAACAATATTTTAAATTTTGTTTTGCATTTTGAATTGCAGATATAAATTCGTCTGTTTCTTCTTTGCTTGCATTTAAAATATAAAAAGCAAGCCTAGCAGCAGTCTTGCTTCCTATACTTGGCAATCTTTCAAATGCTTCTATTAATTTTTCTATTGATGGTGAATAATATGACATAATGATTCTTCCTTTACATTAATCCTGGTATATTATATTTTCCAAGTGATGCAGCTTGTTCACTATCCACTTTTCTAAGTGCTTCATTTACAGAAGTTAATATTAAATCTTGTAACATTTCTACGTCGTCTGGATCTACAACTTCCTTTTTTATTGTTATTTCTTTTAATACTTTATTTCCTGTTACTTTTACACTAACTGCACCGCCACCTGCTGTCGCCTCAAATTCTTTTGCAGCAAGTTCTTCTTGTGATTTTTCCATATCTGTTTGCATTTTTTTTGCTTCTTTCATTAATTGGTTAATGTTCATACCACCAAATCCTCCCATTCCTGGGAATCCACCTCTTTTTGCCATTTTAATCTTCCTTTCTATTTATACTTTATTCTATAATATTTATTGGAATATCCAAATTTTCTGCCATTTGTTCTAGTTGATTTTCTTCTTTCTTTTCTTTTTTTGGTAATGCTTCTACATTTTCAACAAGTTTTACTTTCATATCTTTTCCATATTCCATTGATACTACTCTTGAAAGTTCGTTTATATTTTCTGGCTTTTCTAGTATAGATTTACCAAATGCATTTATTCCTTCAGGAAAGCTTATTCCAATAACCATATCATTTAATTCTATAGCTTTTGCTTTTAGTAAATTAGAGTATAGCATAATCTTACCATTCTGCCTTAAATCACTTAATATGTTTTTCCATCCTTTTGCTTCGCTATATCCAGATATTGCTTTAGAAAAATTCATATCTTTTTTATCATTACTATCTGCTTTATGGTTATTCTCGGCATTAAAGTTACTGTTATCTATCTTGCTTTTATCTGCAATATTTCCTTGTTTTTTGCTACCTTTATCCACATTTCCCACGTGCATTTCTATTAAATGCTCACTACATAATTTTATTATCTCTACCTGAAATAATATGCTTTTTTGAGATGACCATTTCATATCATTTTCTAATTTTGATAAATCCATTATTATGTATAATAATCTTTCTTTTGTAGTTTCTTCTGAAAGTCTTTTTATTTCTTCTATTTCTTCTTTACTATAAATTTCTAATTTATTTGTTGCTTTATATACTAATATATCTTTTACATATTTTATAATTTCCCAAAGTAAATTATTTAAATCTTTTCCTTCATTTATTACGATATCTACAGCTTTTATTGCCTCATCTATAGTGTACTCCAAAAATGCTTTAACAATATTACTTACATATGTTAATTTTGGAATTCCTACTAAGTCTTTTATTTTGTCCTCGTCTATATTAGTTTCTCCATCTTGTAAGCATCTTTCCAGTATACTAAGTGCATCTCTCATTGCACCTTCCGAAAGCACCGCAATTAAGTTTAATGCCTTTTTAGTAATTTCTATATTGCTTTCTTTTGCAACGTATTCTAGCCTTTTTACTATATCTTCATTTGATATTTTCTTAAAATCAAATCTTTGGCATCTTGAAAGAATTGTTGCAGGTAATTTTTGTGGCTCTGTAGTTGCTAATATGAATTTTACATGTGCTGGAGGTTCTTCCAATGTTTTAAGTAATGCATTAAAAGCACCTGTAGACAGCATATGAACCTCGTCTATTATATATACTCTATATTTTGCAAGTGTTGGTAAAAAGTTTACTTCTTCCCTTATTAACCTAATGTCCTCTACACTGTTGTTTGATGCAGCATCCATTTCTACTATATCTGTAAGTGATCCAGAAAGTGCTGCTTTACAAATTTCACACTCATTACAAGGTTCCCCATCTTTTGGATTTAGGCAGTTAACTGCTCTTGCTAAGACCTTTGCCGCACTTGTTTTTCCAGTTCCTCTTCCCCCATTAAAAAGATATGCATGTCCAACTCTTCCTGCTATTATCTGGTTCTTAAGTGTTTTTGTAATATGTTCTTGTCCTACTATTTCTTCAAACTTTAAAGGTCTGAATTTTCTATATAGTGCTGTATATGACAATTTATATCACCCTCTGTCTTTAAAAAATGGTGTGAGCATTTTAACTACTCTATGGAAGTTTCCACACAAGAAGTACTGCTTATTGCTGCTTCCTTCCGGACCTGACAAGGTTCACAGCTTCTTGTTGGTCCCCTCCATACAATAGTTAAAATTTCTCATACCATTTGTATTATATACTGTTTTATTCAATTTATCAATAGTTAGTATAAAGTTTTTATTCTCTTTTGAATATAACGTCTGACATATCTGTCTTTTCTATATTACATGTTCCTTCTTCTACTATATTTCCACAAGGCATTTGTAAAGTAACATTTGCTCTATAACTGCAATTATCAACAGTTATTACTATATCAAATGATATATCAAAAGAAATTTCTTCATTTGTTGTATTTATTTTCTCTAGTAAAGTTCCATCATGAGTAATTTGTTTATCTTTGTCAGAACTATATGTATCTAATCCCATATTGCTGAAACTTAATATTAAGCTTCCTCCATTACTTCCTATTTCTAAAGTTTTAGGATTACTTTCCCCCGCACCTTTATATTCTAGTTTTTCATCTACAATATATTCGTCTTTATAGTCAAATATTCTACCATCCACACTATTAGGCATATATGTTTTAATTTCACCTTTAGTAGGTGCTTTTGTAACATTTATATTTTCTATTTTTACACTTTTTATGCTTTTTTCTTCACCTTTATAATCTTCATTTTTATCTATATATATGTACACATCATTATTTTGGTATACTTTAAAATTCCACTTTTTATCTCCTTCTGCTTCTTGTCCTTCTGCTGTACTTACAATAATTATTTTGGATAAATTAAATGGCATATTTTTATCGCCCTCCACCTGATATTTAATCATCGTCATACCAACTAGAAGAATAATTATTACAAATGTAGTTATTGCTATACACAGCTTTATCATTTGTTTCTTTTTTTCTTTATCCAATTTATTTTCCTCCTTTATATTTTGGCGAAGCGAGTGGGATTCGAACCCACGTGCCAGTTATATACTGGCCAACTGATTTCGAGTCAGCCTCGTTATGACCTCTTCGATACCGCTTCATATTATATTACTTGTTTAAATCTTCTTTTTCTCCGTTCTGAATTAATTTGTCTATTTCTTTCATTTTGTTTCTTTTTTGAAAAGTCTTTTTGTTCTTCTAAAGAAGGCATTCCTTCTTTTAGCCTCGCTTTTAGATTATTTCCTCTTCTTTTTGGAAAAACTTTGCTTTCTATATATGGTTGTTTTGGATTATAATCTATTGTTAAGATTCCATCTTGTTCTTTTATAAAATTATATCCTTTTTTAGCAATAATTCCATTCTTTTCTCCAAACACCATCGGAAAATACCTTCTTAAGTCTGCATCATCTAAATTTACAGGTTTTCCTGTTAATTTAAATTTAACATTATATATTTTTACTTTTTTCTTCATTCCCTTGATATTTCCAAATGCTAATTTAGGTAAAACTAATCTTGTATTTTTTAAATATTTTTCTTCATAATCTTTAATATATCCTAATTCCTGTAATTTTCTAAATGTTTTCTGATTTATACTATGAGTATCAGTTTCAAAAGTAATTTCTCTTCCTTTCTTATCTATAGGTTTAAATTTAGTAAGTCCTATCAATGTTTGCAATTGCATAAATCCCACTTTTTCAGTATCAGATAAGTCTCTTATTTTGCTTGTCATGTCTATTCTCGTTACATCTTGATATATTTTTGTCTTTCCTTTATGTTTAGCTGTTATAAATGCAAGATCTTTGTAACTTGTATATTTTGTATTATTTAAAAAATTTTGTATGCTAAACACTGATCCCACCATCATGGGTGCCATCAATATTGGTGATATAGCACCTGATGCCACAATACCAATACAGAATCCAAATGCTAATATACCACTTCCTAATACTTTTATAGCCTTTTTACTTCCGTTTTTTACTTTAGTTGCTACGATTTTATTTTCTACTTTAACCGGCAATTTGTTTTCCAATATTTTTTCTCCTAGTTCTTGTTTTTTAAAACTCTTAATTCTTTAAAAAAATCTTTTAAGAGTTTTTCACTTTTTTCTTTTAATATTCCTGTTTCTAGCTCAACGCTATGATTAAATTTATAGTCTTGTAATAGATTTAAAACCGAACCACAAGCCCCTGTTTTTTCATCCATTGTTCCTATGTATACCTTTTTTAGTCTTGCTTGAATTATTGCACCTGCACACATAGCACATGGTTCTAAAGTCACATACATTTCACAGTTATTTAGTCTCCAGCTTTCAAGTTTCTTACTTGCTTTTTGTATTGCTATTATTTCCGCATGTTTTGTTGTATCATTTTTTTCTTCTTTTACATTATGTGCTCTTGCGATTACCTCTCCATCCTTTACAATAATTGCCCCCACCGGAATTTCTAGCTTTTTATATGCTTTTTTTGCTTCTTTCAAAGCTTCATTCATAAACTTTTCTTTTTGTTCCATGTATGCTATCCTTTCAAAATATAACTTAAGTATAAGTTACAAATTGTATAGCTAGAATTGCTATACAGTATTTCGTCTTATATAAATATAGTGGTGTTCCAGAGAGGAATCGAACCTCCGACCTTTCCCTTAGGAGGGGAACGCTCTATCCTACTGAGCTACTGAAACATTTGTTAATACCAATATATTTTATATTATTTTTATAAATTAATCAAGTATTTTGCAAAATTGATACTTGACATAAATGTTATAATTATTTCATTATATTTATTTTAGAGGTTATTTATGCAAAAAATATTAGGTTATTTACGAAAAGCAATAGAACATTATAATATGATAGAAGAAGGGGATAAAATAGCCATTGCTCTGTCTGGAGGAAAAGATTCAATTACTCTTTTAAAAGGACTTAATGCTTTGCAACGTTTTTATCCAAAACATTTCGAACTAGTAGCTATTAGCGTTAATCCTGGTTTTGAATTTTTTGATTCATCTTTGTTAGAAAAAATTTGTAATGAAACTGGTGTAGAATACATAGAAGCAAAAAGCGATATAAAAGAAATTGTTTTTGATATACGAAAAGAAAAAAATCCATGTTCTCTATGTGCCAATTTACGTAGAGGTATATTAAATTCTACAGCCATTGAACATGGTTGTAATAAATTAGCACTTGGTCATAATGAAGATGACGTATTAGAAACATTTTTCTTGAATATGTTATTTGCTGGTAATTTGTCTACATTTGCACCTGTAAGTTATATGGATAGGTCTAAAATGACGGTAATAAGGCCATTAATATATGCTTCTGAAAAGGAAATTAAAAAGTTTATAAAAAGAAGCAATATAACTGTAATGAATAAAAATTGCCCTATGGATGGAGTTTCAAAAAGAGAATTTATGAAAGATTTAATATACAAGTTATCTATAGAAATTCCTAATGTTAGAGCTAATTTAATGGGTGCTATAAAAAGAGCAAATATTAATGGATGGAAAGAATAATTTACAAAAGGGGACGGGCTTGTTTTGTAAAAAATTTCTATTTAAAAGGAAATTTACAAAACAAGCCCGTCCCCTTTTGTAAAAATCTAATTATTTTTGAGCTTCTTCTGCCATTTCTTTTACTGCACTTTCTAATTTATTTAACTCATCATTTGCATTTTGCATACTATTTCCACATATTCCCATATAGAATTTTATTTTTGGTTCTGTTCCTGATGGACGTACGCAGACCCAAGCATTTTTTTCTAAATTAAAATACAATACATTAGATTTTGATAGTCCAGTAAATCTTTTTTCATTATTTTCTGACGTTATTTCTTGTTTATCATAATCACCAAATTCTTTAACTTTTAAACCTGCAATTTCTTTTGCTGGATTATTTCTCATATTCTCCATCATTTTCTTTATTTGAGCAGCACCATCTGCACCTTTTAAAGTAATTGACATTTGTTTTTCTTTGAAATATCCATATTTTTCATACATTTTATTCATTTGGTCCCATAAAGTTAAACCTTGTTTTTTATAATAAGCTACGGCTTCACAAATTGTCATAACTGCGACTATTCCATCTTTATCTCTTGCATGTGTTCCTATAATACAACCATAACTTTCTTCATAAGAGAATAAACATTTATATGTATTTTCTTCTTCGAATCCTCTTATAATTTTTGCAATATTTTTAAATCCTGTTAGTGTAGAAAATAATTTTACTCCATATTCTTTTGCTATTGCATCTGTCATATTTGAAGATACTATAGTTTTAATAATTGCACCGTTTTCTGGCAATTCTCCTTTTGCTTTCTTTTGTGATAAAATATATTCTGCTACTAAATTTCCTGACATATTTCCATTAAATTGTATATATTCTTTTGTCTCAGTATCTTTTACGTACATTCCAAATCTATCTGCATCTGGGTCATTTGCTAAAACTATGTCTGCATCTATCTCTTTAGCTAATTCTAATGCTAATGCAAATGCTTTTGGATCTTCTGGGTTTGGATAACTTACAGTTGGAAAATGTCCATCTGGCTTTTCTTGTTCTTTTACAACATATACATTCTCAAATCCAATTTCTTTTAAAATTCTTTTAACAAGCTTTCCGCCTGTTCCATGAAGTGGAGAATATACTATCTTTATGTCTTTTTGCATTTCTTTTATTATGTCATTATGTACAACTAATTTTTTTAGCTCTGCTATATATTTATCGTCTATTTTTTCCCCAATAGTATTAAATAGCCCTTTTTCAACAGCTTCTTCATACTTCATTGTTTTAATTGTGCCAAAGTCAGTAATATTATTTACTTCATTTATAATTTCTTTGTCTGTTGGTTCTACTATTTGTGCCCCATCTTCCCAATATACTTTATATCCGTTATATTCTGGTGGGTTATGACTTGCTGTTATTACTATACCGGCAATACACCCTAGTTCTCTTACGGCATAAGATAATTCTGGTGTTGGTCTTAAAGAATCAAATCTATATGTTTTTATTCCATTTGCATTTAAACATAAAGCTGTTTCCATGCTAAATTCCTGTGACATTATTCTAGAATCGTATGCGATTGCTACTCCTCTTTCTTGTCCTCCTTTTTTTATTATATAGTTTGCTAGCCCCTGTGTTGCTTTAGTAATTGTATATTTATTCATTCTATTGCTTCCCATACCAATGATGCCCCTTAATCCAGCTGTTCCGAATTCTAAGTCCTTATAGAACCTATCCTCTATTTCAGCATCATTTTCTTTTATACTCTCTAATTCTTTTCTTGATTTTTCATCAAACACAGGATTATTGAGCCATTCATTATATTTAACTTCATATTCTTTCATTAAACATAACCTCCTATTTTATTATTCTAAATTAATAGCGTTAGTATATCATATATTTTTAAAAAACACTATAATGAGTCTAACTTTTCTTTATAACAGAATAACAGAAAAAATAGCGAAATTATACCTTTATTCTGCACAATTTCGCTATTTTTTAGTTAACTATATTTCTAATGATTTTATAAATTTAATTAAGTCATCTCTTAATTCTGGCCTTCTTAGTGTTTCATCTATTGATGCCTTTACAAATCCTAATTTGTCTCCAGAATCGAATCTTGTTGCTTTATAATCGTACGCATACACGCCTTCTTTTGTACTTACCATACTGTTGTAAGCATCTGTTACTTGTATTTCTCCACCTTTTCCTGGTTTGGTTACTGCTAAGAAATCAAATAAATCTGGCATTAAAACATGTCTATCTGATATAGCTAAGTTTGATTTAGTTTCTTCTACTTTTGGTTTTTCTTGCATTTTCTCTACTTTATATAATCTATCTGATATTAATTCTCCAGAAACATTACCGTATTTTGGCACGTCTTCCCAATCTACTTTCTCTACACCTATTATTGAAGCGCCTAATTTCTCATGTTGTTCGATTATCTCTTTTAAACATGGTTTTTCTCCTTGCATTATTACGTCTCCATACATAATAGCAAATGGTTCATTTCCAACAAAGTCCTTTGCCATATATATGGCATGTCCAAGACCTTGTGCACCGCCCTCTTCTTCTATAAAATGAATTTTGGCCTTTCCTGATAAATTAGTTACTTGTGGTATAAATCTTTCTTTTCCTCTTTCTATTAAAAAGTCCTCTAGTTCTTTATCTTCCAAAAAATAATCTTCTACTATCTCTTTTTTTCTTCCTACTACTAGTAAAATTTCTTCTATTCCAGATGCAACTGCTTCATCTACTAGATATTGAATAATTGGTTTATCTAATATTGTAAGCATACATTTTGGTAGGCTTTTGCAAGCAGGTAAAAATCTTGTTGCAAAACCAGCAACTGGTATAACTGCTTTTTTTACGCTCATTTTTTCCTCCTATTATTTCACACTATTTTTTATATTTTCTATTTATATATAAAAAAATAACATAGAATAAAAGTATTCTATATTATTTTTATCAAAAAATCAAGCATTATACCTTTTTTTCTTTGTTTAGCTTTACGCTTTTTTCTCATAACCGTCAAATACGTCGTTTATTGCCTTTTCTCCAGACGTATTTAAAATTCTAGTATGCTCAGATAATATGTCTATTATATTCATGTTAAAATCTCCTACTTCAAAACAATTAATGATTTTAATATTTATTTTCTTATATTTTTTACCCTCTTCAGATAAAAATTTCTCTATATTTTTATTAACAATATCTATATAACTTTTCTTACCATTCACAAATATTATATCTAGCTTGTCCTCGATTAATTCTTCTTTCATCTCTCTTTTTATTTCAGAATATTTTATACCATTTGTTTTTTTCCAATTTATTTTTAATATTTTTTCTCTATTTTTTAAATTTAATTTATCTATTAATGTTTCTATGTTTTGTTCAATATCTTTTTCTAAAATTGTTATAATATTGGCTTTTTCATTTATTTCTTTATTTATATATGGAAGTAACATTGTAACTAAGTGCCAATCACTCACATAAAAACTACAAACTTTTTCTACCCATTGCTTTACTAACTCCATAATAAAAAGCCTCCTTCAATTTCTAATATGGTAAATTTTACCATTTGTATTTCCGTAAGTCAAGCTAAATCGTACCCTTTATTTCGACAACGAATTTTTTTGTTTTTTTACTTAAATTTTTTTCTTTATCTATTATTTACTTATTTTTTAATCTATTTTTATATTTATTCTGTTATTTTATAAATTCATTTAAAATTTTTGGAAAATTAGTATAATTTTTTTAAAATAGCTAATAATTTTAGTACAAGCAAAATTTTTCTATCGGAGGTTTTTTATGAAAAACTTATTAAATTTTATTAATTTTGGCTTTTTTAAGCGCTTTTTAATAGTATTATTTTTATTTGCTATTTTCGTTTTCATTTCTGCTGTCTCTTATGCCAATGCCGTTTCAAATGATTTGGCTGAAAGTGTATTTAGATTACATGTAATAGCAAATAGTGATAGTAAAGAAGATCAAGATTTAAAATATAAAGTGCGCGATAGCATTTTAGAATATATAAATAAATTCGCTGTTAATTGTTCTTCAAAAGAGGAAGTAATAGCTATTGCTAATGATAATCAAGAAGAATTACATGATATAGCTAAAAAAGTAATTGAAGAAAATGGTTATAGTTATAATGTAAATATTAAAATAGGTAATTTTGAATTTCCTACAAAAACTTATGGCGATATTTCTTTCCCTGCTGGAAATTACGATGCGTTAAGGGTTGAAATTGGAGAAGCTTCTGGGCAAAATTGGTGGTGTGTAATGTTTCCTCCTTTATGCTTTGTAGACGTAACTTCTGGTGTAGTTCCTGATGAATCTAAAGAAACTATTAAAGATAGTCTTAATAATGATGAGGAATATAGCATTATAAGTGATTCAGAAAGTCCAGACATTAAATTTAAATTTAGTTTAATAGAGTTTTTTAAAGGTATAGATTTTGCCAAAACCTCTGAATAATGTAGAGTTTTAAATAAGTATTGTATTTTATTTTAAAATGTGTTATAAATTATAGGTAGAGTTTAAATAAGTTAAACTCTATTTTTATCTAATTTTGTTAATTTATATTTTAACATATATAACATATATAATTATGGGGGTAGTGAGTTGGAAAAGTTAGTAATAAATGGAGGAACTAGATTACACGGAGAAGTAACAATAAGCGGTGCTAAAAATGCAGCTGTAGCAATACTTCCTGCTACACTTTTATTAGATGGTATATATACTATTAATAATTTACCTAATATAAGTGACGTAAAAATAACATGTGATATATTACAAGATTTAGGCGCCAAGGTAATTTGGAATACACCAAATGAAATTACAATAGATACTAGAGAAATAGATGGTAAAGAAGCACCACTTGATAAAACAAGTAAGTTTAGAGCTTCATACTATTTAATCGGTGCAATGCTTGGCAGACGTGGTCAAATAGAAGTTGGACTTCCAGGTGGATGCAACTTAGGTGCAAGACCTATCGACCAACATATAAAGGGATTTGAATTACTAGGCGCTAAAGTTGACGTAGGTCAAGGAAAAATATCTGCTAAAGCTAAAAAATTAGTTGGAAATTCAATATATATGGACGTTGTTTCTGTTGGTGCTACAATTAATGTAATGCTTGCAAGTGTTTTAGCTGAAGGTACTACAACAATTGATAATGCTGCTAAAGAGCCTCATATAGTTGACGTTGCTAACTTTCTAAACACTATGGGTGCTGATATTCGTGGTGCTGGAACAGACGTTATAAAAATAAATGGTGTTAAAGAATTAAAACATTCTGGCAGTTATTCAGTAGTTCCTGATCAAATAGAAGCAGGTACTTTTATGCTTGCCGCTATAGCAAGTAGAGGAGATATCTTAATCAAAAATTGTATTTCTGAACATTTGGATTGTATTACAGCTAAAATATTAGAAATTGGTGGAAATGTCAAAGATTTGGGAGACACTATAAGAGTATGGTCTAATAAAAGACCTAATAAAGCTAATATAAAAACTCTTCCATATCCTGGATTTCCGACAGACATGCAACCTCAAATGGGTGTAGTATTATCTATAGCTGAGGGGACAAGCATTATAAATGAAAGTATATGGGAATCTAGATTTCAATACACAAATGAACTTAATAAAATGGGGGCACATATTACTGCTCAAGGAAAGACAGCAGTTTTTGAAGGTGTAAAAGAGCTTTCTGGTGCACCTGTATATGCAACAGATTTAAGAGCTGGTGCTGCTCTTTTAATAGCTGGTGTAATTGCAAAAGGAACAACCGAGTTATATAATATTAACCACATTGATAGAGGTTATGAAAAGATAGAAGAAAAATTTAGAAAACTAGGTGCAAATATACAAAGGGTAAATGAATAAATTTATTTTGTTCAAAAGAATTGGAGTTTTTATGTTTAAATTTTGTAGTTTATATAGTGGAAGTTCTGGTAATTCTTTACTTGTACGAACTTCTAATACAAAAATATTAATTGATGCAGGCGAAAGTAGTAAAAAAATATCAACTGCACTTTCAAATATGGAAATCGAACCAAGTTCTATAAACGCAATCCTTATAACTCATGAACATATTGATCATATAAAAGGATTAGGAACTTTTTCAAAAAAATATAACGTTCCTGTGTTTGCAAATAATAAAACTTGGGATGCTATATTAAAGCAGACAGATAAAATTGAAGAAAAAAATATTCATAAATTTACTATAGAGGAAAATTTTGAAATAGGAGATTTGAAAATTCATCCTTTTAAAATTCCTCATGATGCTGTTAATCCATGCGGATTTAATATTATACATAACAATGAGAAAATAAGTATTGCAACAGATATAGGTCATATGACTTCTAATATCGCACATAAATTAGAAGATAGCTCTTTTGTTTTATTAGAGGCAAATTATGATCCAGAGATATTGAAATGCTCTCCATACCCTTATTTATTAAAACAAAGAATTGCTGGTCCTAATGGTCATCTTCCAAATATAGAAGCAGCAAAAACAATTTCTTTCTTGATGAATAGTGGTCTAAAGGAAGTTTCTCTTGGTCACTTAAGTAAAGAAAATAACTTTCCTGAACTTGCATACAAAACCGTAGTAAATGAGTTAATCGATAATAAGAAAGATTGTGATAAAATTAAAATTAGTGTTGCTAATAGAAATTGTCCTAGTAATATAATAGATATTGCATAGATACTGTACATATGTATAGTATCTATAAATTTAATGTATGACTATTTTGAAAGGAGATCTTTATGATACATATAAGTATTGTGTGTGTTGGAAAAATAAAAGAAAATTATTTAAAAGATGCAATTTTAGAATATTCTAAAAGGCTTTCTAAATATTGTAAGCTAGATATTATTGAAGTAGAAGATGAACAAATTCCTAATAATATTAATGAAAAAATTTCTAATAATATTAAAACCCTTGAAGGTAATAAGATTTTATCCCATCTAAAAAATAGTTATATAATTGCTTTAGATTTAAAAGGCAGACAATATTCTTCTGAAGAATTTTCTAAAAAAATTGAAGATATTTCTATGTCAATTAGCAGTAACATCACATTTATTATAGGTGCTTCTCTTGGGTTGTCAGGTGAAGTTCTTCAAAAGTCGAATGAATTAATATGTTTTTCTAAAATGACTTTTCCTCATCAATTAATAAGAGTTTTTCTTTTAGAACAATTATTTAGATCTTTTAAAATACAAAACAATGAGACTTATCATAGATAATATAAATTATATAATTATATATAAATTGTAGAGGAAATCTTAATAAAAAGAATAGATGATAAATACAGAATTAATTTTTTTGATTTCGAAAAGAGAAAAATTAATGAAAAAATTCTAAATTATTATTTTTAATTATTTTATTTTTTAATTATTTTTTTTCGGGGGCGAAATAATTAAAAGAATTTCCTCTACAAGATTAAAAACATTGTCAAAAATATTTTATTATTTAAATGAATAATATTTAATTTTTATAATTAATTTTTTTGATATTATTTTAATTATAATTTTTTTAGTTATAATAAAAATTATTAAAAAGATAATTAAAAATATTGTTGAAATTAAAATAAAATTTTGAAAAAACATTATATTTCCTTTTAACTGTTTATAATTGATTTGATTTCTTGTTTACATTTTATTAAGTTATGTATACATTTTAATATCATTTTTTGTAATTGTCAATAAAAACTTTAAGACAAAATTCGACAAATTATTGTAGATGCAATCATCCCTGCTATGTCTGCTGCCAATGCTGCAAATAGAATTCCTCTCGTTTTCTTAATTCCAACTGCACTTGTATAAATAGCTATAGTATAAAACGTTGTCTCTGTCGATCCCATTATTGTAGAGGTTATAAATCCTGTTAAAGTATCTACTCCATATTTTTGCATAATATCCACTGCTACTGCCATCGAAGCACTACCAGATATTGGTCTTAATATTGCAATAGGTAAAATATTGCTTGGTATTTCTAATAAATTTGTAATTGGTGTTATTAAATTAACAATTGCATCAATTAGTCCTGATGCACGCAAAACCCCTATTGCTAAAAAAATACCTAATAATGTAGGAAACATTTTAAATACTATTTCTATGCCTTCTTTTGCACCATCTAAAAAAGTATCGAACACTCTTACTTTATCTCTTATTCCATATAGTATTATTAATACTATAATTATTGGAATTGTTGTATTAGAAATATAATTTATTATATTTGCCATCTATTTCACCTTTTTTATCAGAATTTTTGTAAATATGATTCCTATAACCCCTGCAAAGATAGTAGCTATCCATACAGGAATTATAATAGCAGTTGGATTTTGAGAATTTAGTGAAGTTCTAATCGCAATTACATTTGTAGGAATTAATTGTATAGAGGCTGTATTTATTACTATAAACATCATCATTGAGTTAGTTAATGTGTCTTTTTTTCTATTTTCATTTTGCATTGTTTTCATTGCCTTTATTCCGAGTGGTGTCGCTGCATTTCCTAATCCTAAAATATTTGCAATCATATTCATAGAAATTTCTTGCTTTGCTATTTCGTTATTTTTTAAATCTGGAAATAGAAAATTAATAAAAGGTCTTAATAATCTATTTAATTTTCTTATTATCGAAGTATTTTGCGCTATTTTCATCATTCCTGTCCATAAACAAATAGTTCCTAAAAAGGTTATTGAAAACTCGACTGCATTTGATAATGAATTAAAAATACCTTCATTTAATTCTTCTACTTTTCCAAATATTATGGCATATATTACTGATAAAGTTATAAAAGCTGGCCATAATATATTTAGCATATTCCTCACCCCTTTATTTTTAATATTATTCTTTTATTGTTTTATTTATGTTTTTTCTTTTTTGTAGTATTTTGTCGAACAATTTTCCAAATTTATACAGTCTTTTTATTGCCTTTTCTATTTATTTATGTTATTATATATGTAGATTTTTTTGTCGAATTTTGTATTTTGGGGGAGGATTTTATGAAATCAACAGGGATTGTTAGAAGAGTAGATGAGCTTGGTAGAGTTGTTATTCCAATAGAAATAAGAAACAAATTTGGAATTGCTGAAAAAGATCCTATTGAAATATATGTAGATGGTTCAAATATAGTACTCAAAAAATATGAACAAAGTTGTATCTTTTGTGGAAATACTAAAAATTTAGTAGAACATAAAGGAAAACTTATATGTGATAAATGTATAAATCAAATAGTATCAAATAAATAGTTTAGAATACACTAATGATATAAATCATTTAATTATAAACTCAAAATAAAAACTCTTAAGTCTTTTCACTTAAAAGTTTTTATTTTTTATTATATAAACATTTTATATATTTCGTTTTTAGGCACATTTTTATTTTTTGCAATTTGTTTTATTATATCCTTTTTAGTTAATCCTTGCTCTTCATATATTTTATATTGTTCTTCTATTGTCTTATTATTTATTTCTTCTTCAAATTCATTATTACTATTATCTTCAAAATTTTCTAAATCCAGCATAATAACATATTCACCTTTAGGTTCTTGCACCGCTTCCAATATTTCAGATATATTTCCTCTTATAAATTCTTCATGTATTTTTGTAACTTCTTTCGCTAATACACATTTTATATTTCCAATGTTTTTTAATATATCTCCTAATGTTTTTATTAATTTATGAGGTGCTTCATATAAAATAACGGTTTTTCTTTCTTTTCTTATTTTATTGAATACTTCTTCTCTATTTTTCTTATTCAATGGTAAAAATCCAAAAAAAGCAAACTCTTTTGTATTTAATCCAGATGCTATTACAGCATTAATTAGAGCACACGCACCCGGTATTGGAATTATTTCAATATTATTATTTATAGCTTCCCTAACAATTTCTTCTCCTGGATCCGAAATTCCTGGCGTTCCTGCATCTGTAACTATTGCTATATTATTTCCTTCTAATAACTTCTTAATTAAAATATCTGATTTTATATCTTCATTATGCCTATGGTAACTAATGAGTGGTTTTGTTATTTCATAATGATTTAGTAGTTTTAATGTATGTCTTGTATCTTCTGCTGCTATTAAATCCACTTCTTTTAAAATATTTATAGCTCTAAATGTTATGTCTTCTAGATTTCCAATTGGCGTTGCTACTAAGTATAGCTTTCCTGACATATTATTTTCTCCTTTTATTTATTTTTGTCATATATTTTATATATCTCATCTGTGTATTTACCATTTGAATCATATATTATTAATGGTTTCTCTATTTTTAAAAATGGCATAGCATTTTTAATTCCTTTTATTAAAACTAGTGTTGGTTCTTTTTCTATATTAGAATATACAAATCTAATTCTTTTAGGTTCTATTTTATATTTTCTCATTAGTTCTATAATATCTACCAATCTATTTGGTCTATGTACGATATACATACTTCCTTTATCTTTTAATAAATATTTAGCTGTTTTTACAAAATCCTCCAGCTTTGCTGTAGTTTCATGTCTTGAAATATATTTATATTCATTTTCATTTGTTTTTCCAGTATTTTCTTTTTTATATGGTGGATTAGTAACTACAAAATCAAATGTTTCTCTTTCTAATAATTCTTTTTCAAAAATCTCTTTAATATCCATATTTCTTATTTCGATTTTATCTTGTAGTTTATTTAATTCGACACTTCTTATAGCCATATCTGCTATACCTTTTTGCTTTTCTATTCCGATTATTTTTGACAATTTTGTTTTACATGATAGTAATATGCTTATTATTCCTGTCCCTGTTCCTAAATCAGCACCTAATGTATTTTGTTTTATATCTCTTGCAAAATCTGAAATAAGTACACTATCTATTCCAAAGCAAAATCCTTTTTTATTTTGTATTATTTTTAAATTATTATATTCTAAATCATCTATTCTTTCATCTTCTTTTAATTCCATCACATTTTCTCCTACTTTACATATTATATATTAAATTTACCATTAAATCAATAATTTGTGCCATCTCTTATTTTGTATTAATTATTTAATACTATTATAAATTTATTTTTATAAAACTAAAAAGGATTGATTTTTATGAATAATAATGATAAAAAGAAAAAATTTGATTTAAAATGTAAAAAAGAAAATGTTATAAACTCGTTATTTGAGGTTGAACATTTTCTTTGTAATCTAAAAAAAGTATGTAATACAGTATGTTTATATAAAATCTTAAAATAATTTATTAATTATTAACTAGTAGTATTTTCTTCTATTTTGCTATCTTCTTCCTTTATTACAACAAATGGGTCATCAAACTTTATTTTATTGTCTTTAAAGGCTTTATTTTCTTCCCCCTCTATTAGTATCTTAACAGAATTTACTTCTGTTAAATTTGTCATCGTATTTACTAGAGAATAAATAGTTGCTTTTTCTTTATCTTCTCCCCCTTCATGATTATCTATAAATTCTTTTGAAAAATCTATGTATAGTGTATCTCCTTTTAGTTCTATTTTATTTATTCTTGTTCCTTCAGGTATAGTCTTGGAAAGTTCCGCATTATTTGGTCCTTGAATTAGCAACTCTACTAGTTTATTATATGGTTTTTCTACTAATTCTTTTACGTCAATTAGCCTTCCTTCAGGGACTAAACTATTAGTATTTTCATTATAGAAATATAGGGATACTATAGTTTGTCTCATTTGTTCTTCTGAAATTTCTTCTTCTGGAATAATTTCATTTATTTCACTTTCATTATTCATATTATAGAAGAAAAAATACCACACTCCTACTCCTATTAAAATTACAAAAATAATAAGAGCTATTATTATTTTTTTGTTCATATACATTCTCCTTTCGTTTTTCTTATTTCATTGTTATGAAAGACAAGTTATTTTTAGAACAATTTGTGTGATTTTTGTATTAATGTGTGTTTGCAAATCATTGATATATAATAGAAAAAGGTGCATAAATATTATATCATTGCTTTAAATTTCAAATTGATATTTACCAATATATTTTTAATTGACAAAATTCGACAAATTAAGAAATAATTTATATTTCCATTTTAGCCTAGTTTTTCTAGTAATAATTCGCATTTTGCACATATTTTCCATTTGACAAATCCTTTATTTCCGTATAAAATTAATCATGTATTATTAGGTTTAAACATAATATGTAAAGGGGTTTATGAAAGGAAAGATTTTAATATGAGTAATTTATTACATGTAGGATTAGACGTAGGTTCTACAACAGTAAAAATAGTTGTAATGGACGACAAATTAAATACAATATATAGTGATTATCAAAGACATTATTCAGATACCAAAAATACGGTATGTAATGTTTTAGAGGGACTTGCTGAAAAATATCCAGATTCAGAATTTACAATAGCTTTAACAGGTTCTGGTGCTATGTCTGCTGCTAAGTTTTTGGACTTACCTTTTATTCAAGAGGTTGTATCTTGTAAAAGAGCTGTAGAAAAATATATACCAAAAACAGATGTAGTTATAGAGCTTGGTGGAGAAGATGCTAAAATAATATATTTTGATAAATCAATAGAACAACGTATGAATGGTTCTTGTGCAGGTGGTACAGGTGCATTTATAGACCAAATGGCATCACTACTAAATACAGATCCAACAGGATTAAATAAACTAGCAAAAAATTATCAAACTATATATCCTATTGCATCTCGTTGTGGAGTTTTTGCCAAAACAGATATACAACCACTTTTAAATGAAGGTGCTGCTAAAGAAGATATTGCAGTATCTATTTTCCAAGCAGTTGTAAATCAAACAATTTCAGGTTTAGCTTGTGGTAGACCAATTAGAGGAAATGTTGCTTTCTTAGGAGGACCACTTAATTATTTATCAGAATTAAGAAAAAGATTTATAGAAACTTTACACTTAACACCTAATGAAGTAATTGTTCCAGAAGAAGCACATTTGTTAGTGGCAAAGGGGGCTGCTTTAGACTCTATAGAAGAAGCAAAACCAATTACAGTGGAAAAATTAAAGAGTAAAATAGAAGTTTTAAGAATATCACATGATGATACCTCTAACCCACTTGCACCTTTATTTTCAATAGATGCAGATTATGAAGAATTTAAGCAAAGACATGAAAAAGATAAAGTAGAAAGAGCAGATTTAAAAACATTTGAAGGAGATTGCTACGTTGGTATTGATGCAGGTTCTACAACAACAAAATTAACTTTAATTGATAGTGAGGGAAGACTCTTATATTCACTTTATGGCAGTAATGAGGGAAATCCACTTCAAAGTGTTATAAAAATGTTAAAACAATTATATGCTGTACTTCCAGAAAAAGCTGTAATTAGATATAGCGGTGTTACCGGATATGGTGAAAAACTAATTCAAACTGCATTAAATGTGGATTTAAATGAAATAGAAACCATTGCACATTATACAGCTGCTAAAAAATTCATGCCAAATGTTACAAGTATAGTTGACATTGGTGGTCAGGATATGAAATACATAAAAATGAAGAATAGTGCAATAGATAACATTATGCTTAATGAGGCTTGTTCCTCTGGTTGTGGTTCTTTTATTGAAACATTTGCTAAAAGCTTAAATTTATCAATAGAAGAATTTGTAAAAGCTGCTTTAGAAGCAAGAAGACCAGTTGATTTGGGTTCAAGATGCACTGTTTTTATGAACTCAAAAATTAAACAAGCCCAAAAAGAAGGTTATTCTGTAGGAGACATTTCTGCTGGTCTTTCTTACTCAGTAATAAAAAATGCAATTCAAAAAGTTATGAAGGTAAGAGACGTGAAAAAACTAGGTGCACATATAGTTGTACAAGGTGGTACTTTCTATAATGATGCCGTTTTAAGAGCTTTTGAGTTAATAGTTGGTAGAAATGTTGTAAGGCCTGATATTGCAGGGCTTATGGGTGCTTACGGTGTTGCTTTACTTGCTAAAGAGCAATATGAAGCAAACTTAGATATGGAATATAGAACTCATCTTACTAAATTAGAAGATTTAGATAAATTAAAAATAGAAACATCACATGTACGTTGTAATGGTTGCGAAAACCACTGCTTACTTACAATAAATAAATTCAGTAATGGCACAAGACACATTTCTGGTAACCGTTGCGAAAAAGGTGCTGGACTTGTTGGAGAAAAGACAGAACTTCCTAATTTAGTTAAATATAAGTATGAAAGAATATTTAATTACACACCATTAGAAGAAAAAGATGCACCAAGAGGAACAATAGGAATACCAAGGGTACTTAATATGTATGAGGATTATCCTTTTTGGTTTACTTTCTTGACCAATTTAGGATTTAGAGTAATATTATCTGAAAAGAGTAACAGAAAGACATACGAAAAAGGTATGGAATCAATGCCATCAGAATCAGTATGTTTCCCTGCTAAATTATCACATGGACATATCATAGGGTTAATAAATCAAGGAATAAAAACAATATTCTATCCATGTATGCCATATTCAAGAAAAGAATATGAAAAAGCAGATAACCACTATAACTGCCCTATTGTAATTTCGTATTCAGAAGTACTAAAAAATAACGTTGAAGAAATAAAGGAAAAGAATATAAAATTCTTAAATCCATTCTTACCATTCGATAGCAAGAATTTAGCAAAAACAATATTAGAGTTGCCAGAATTTAAGGAATATAACTTTACTAAAAAAGAATTAATAAATGCTGCTGAAAAGGCTGAGACTGAGTATCAAAAATGTAAAGATGATATTCGTAAAAGAGGTCAAGAAACCGTAGAATACATAGAAAAAAATAATTTAAGAGGAATTGTATTAGCCGGTCGTCCATACCATGTAGATCCAGAAGTAAACCATGGTATAGATACTCTAATTACAAGTTTAGGATTATGCGTACTTACTGAAGATAGTATTTCAAACCAAACTGAAGTAAAAAGACCAATTAGAGTTGTTGACCAATGGGTATTCCATGCAAGACTTTATGCTGCAGCAGACTATGTAGGAAAACATGATAACATAGAATTAGTACAATTAAATTCATTTGGTTGTGGTGTAGACGCAGTTACAACAGACCAAGTAGAAGAAATATTAACAAGTTATGGAAAAATGTATACACTAATTAAAATAGACGAAATAAATAACTTAGGTGCTGTACGTATTCGTATTCGTTCATTACTTGCTAGTATGAATAAACGTTTAGCAAATAAAGAAGAATTAAAAGGTAATGGAAATTATGAAGTAAATAAAAAGATATTTACAAAAGATATGAAAGATGATTATACAATATTAATCCCTCAAATGGCACCAATTCACTTTGAATTACTAGAAGCAGCAGTTCGTCAATCTGGATATAAAGTAGAATTACTTAGACAATGCACAGACCATACAGTAGAAACTGGATTAAAATATGTAAATAATGATGCCTGCTACCCATCAATATTAGTTACAGGACAAATGATAGAAGCATTGCAATCAGGAAAATATGATTTAAATAAAACAGCTTTAATAATGTCTCAAACAGGTGGTGGTTGTAGAGCAACAAACTACATAGGATTTATCCGTAAAGCATTAAAAGATGCAGGTTTTGAGAACATTCCAGTAATCTCTTTTAATGTTGTTGGAATGGAAAAAATGCCAGGATTTAAAATAACTTTACCTTTAATAGAAAGACTATTAAAAATGGTTGTCTATGCAGATTTATTACAGAAAATGCTTACAAAAAATAGAGCTTATGAAGTAAATAAAGGCGAAACACAAAAACTATTTGATAAATGGATGGATAAGTGTAAAAAACTACTTGAGAAATCTACTATGAAAGAATTTAAACAAAGTATTTATGATATGGTAAATGACTTTGAAAAAATTGAGCTTGATACATCTGTAGAAAAACCAAAAGTAGGTATTGTTGGTGAAGTATTAATTAAATATCATCCATTTGGAAATAACTTTATTGCAAATAAATTAGAAGAAGAAGGCGCTGAAGTAGTATTACCAGACTTTATGGGATTTATTAAGTTTATTGCAACACATAAAATAACATTTAATCAATTAATAAAAACAGATAAAATGAAAGCAAAATTATTTAAAACTGCAATAAAACTAATAGACATACTAGAAAAAGATTCTAAAATAGCTTTAG
>CALXVB010000015.1 GCA_944391855.1 uncultured Clostridia bacterium
CTTTGTAAATAATTTTACAACCAAAAAAATTAGATGTAAACTCTATTATTTACATCTAAAAGTATACATGTAATTTACTTATTCCTAAAAGTGTGGACAAAATGGAAGTAGCCCCTTTGTCCACACTTTTAACTAAAATTCTGCTTCTTTTAAATTATATTCATTGTTTATTATTGTCATTATTATTTGCACAGTCTTCTCTAAATTGTTATTTTTTATTATGTAATCATACATTCCTATTTTAGATTCTTCATAATCAAATCTATTTAGTCGTAATTGTATTTCTTTTAAACTTGGCTTGTCTACTCTATTTTCTAGTCTTTTTTGTAATTCTTCTTTTGGAACTCTTAAGAATATTGTTACTATCTTTACGTCATCTTTCAATAGTTTTAATAAATTTTCTACACCATTTACTTCAATATCTTTTACAATTATTTTTCCATTACTAATTTTATCATTTAATAACTTTTTAGAAGTTCCATAATAATGCTCATGATGCACAGAGTATTCATATAACTCTCCATCTTTAATCATTCTTTCGAATTCGTCTGTACTTACAAAATTATATGTTACTCCAGGTATATCGTTTGCTCTAGGTGCTCTATCTGTATATGAAGGTAGAGATTCTACATTTTCCATTCTTTTTATTAATTCTTTTTTTATAGTATCTTTACCAGCACCTGATACTCCTGATAATAAAACTAACATATAGTCACCTTACCTTCTGCTATTTCATTTGCAGCAAGTGTTACTGGTGATTCTTCATCTACGTCTGTTAATACTTCTTGACCATTAGCAATTTGTCTTGCTCTTTTTGCTGTTACTACTACTAATTCAAATCTATTGTCTACTTTTGTTAATAATTCCTTTACGGTTGGTTTTACCATCATTTTTCATTACCTCCTATAAAATGTAAATAATTATATATCTTTGTATTTATTTTACAAAGTTTCTTACTTTTTTAACTAACATGCTCTACTCTGACAATATTTCTTCTCCATCATCTTTATCTAATCTTCCTGCTACTGTTTCTGGTTGAATTGAAGAAAGTATAACATGTCCAGAGTCCATTATTAAAACTGCCCTGGTTTTTCTACCATAGGTTGCATCTATAGCTGTACCATCATCTTTAGCCTCTTGTACTATTCTTTTTATCGGTGCCGATTCTGGGCTTACTATAGCTATAATTCTATTTGCTGAAACAATATTTCCAAATCCTATATTTATTAGTTGCATAAGCATACCTCCGATTTTTCATATTTTATTCGTCTGTATTAATTATCTCTTTTATATCATCTACAAAGTATTTCTTTCTGCCTCTTATATAAAGGATTATTGATTTTGCTACATAGTATATTGCCAAAATATATGAAATAATTAATATTATATTTATGTACATATCAGCCATCATTATATTTATATAGATTAATCCTAGTGTTATTATGGCTATAACAATTGTTTCTATTCCAAACATTGCAAGTTTTCCGCTATCTTCTTTATATGCTTTTTCTAATAATACAATTGCTATTAGTAATAAACACATTGAAAATACTTTTAAGTCTGTTTGATATACGCTATGTTCTATGTTATAAAATCCTAAAATTAAAAATATAAAATATAGCATTACTAATGCAGCCATTAATATATTATGAAATACAGGTTTGTTTATTTGCTTTAGATCTTCTTTTGGAACTACTTTTTTTCTTTTAAATATATTCTTTATTTCTTCAAATTTTATTAGTTTTACATGTTCTTTTGCTTCTACTTCTTCTGTCTCTTCAGTTTCTTCTTGCTTTTCCCTTTTTGATGCTATTTCTTTTTCCTGTTTTTTATTTTTCTTTTCTTCTTTTTTGTCTTTCTTTGTAGATTTTTTATCTTCTTTTCCTTCTTTAACCTTTTCTTCAGTTTTTTCTACTTTTTTATCTATTTTTTTGTTTTTCTCTTCCTTACTTTTGTTATCTTTACTTTTTTTAGTATTTTCCTTATTATCATTTTTAGTAGAATTATTTTTTTCTTTTACTACTACATTTTCTTTTACATTATTTGCTTTTTTAGAACTGTTTGCTTTTTTGGTGTTGCTAGCTTCTTTTTTACTGTTATCCTTTTTTGCACTAGAATTTGAAGCAGTATTCTTCATATCTGCTTTTCCCTTATTAGCATTATTTTTTGTATTATTTTTATTATTTGAAGTCTTTGAATTTGTAGATTTATTTGTTTTTGCTTTACTACTAGTATTTTTGCCTTCTTTTTTGTCTGTAACTTTTCCTGTTTCTTTAGCATCTACTTTTTCTATGGCTTCTTTTACGTCTTTTTTTATTTCTTTCTTTTCTTCTTTTTTCTGCTTACTAGGCATTTTTTACTTCCCCCACTTAATATTTTTTACAGTTCAAATTCATATATTATATCGCTTAATACAACTATTGGCGCTGTTTCTGCTCTTAAGATTCTTTTTCCAAGTGTTATACATTTTGCACCTGCAGTTATTAGAGTATTTACTTCTTTTTCTGTAAGCCCACCTTCTGGACCTATAACTACTCCAATACTAATATTGTCATCTTTTTCAATTTTTTGTAACTCAGTTTTAATTGTATTGCTCTCCTCATTTTCATAAGCTAGTAATATGATATCATAATTTGGTATATTTTTGCAAATATTTTCGAGATTTATAACATTATGAATTTGAGGAATAAAATCTCTCTTACTTTGTTTTGCAGCAGCTTCTGCTATTTTTTGCCATCTTAAGATTTTTTTATTCTCATCTTTTTTATCTAGTTTTGCAATACATCTTTCTAAAGCCACTGGATATATATTTTTTACAGCAATTTCAGTTGTTTTTTGTATAATGTATTCCATTTTGTCGCTTTTAGGTAGTCCTTGATATATATCGATATTTACTCTAGGCTCTGTTGTTATTTCGTTTTTGTTTATTATATTGCATATAACCTCATCTTTTGAAATATTTGCAATATTAGCGCTATAGCTTATTCCAAGATTTTTGTTACAAATAATTATATCTTCTCCAACATTTAATCTTAATACGTCTTTTATATGCTTTACGTCTTCGCCAATTATTTTTGCTTCTCCATTTTTTATTTGATTATCTGCTACAAAAAATTTGTACATTTTTTCCTCCAATATGTACAATATTATATCATATTTTACATAAGTTTCAAGGTTTCCTGGTATATTTTATATACTTTTATATTTATATTTTAGTACTATTGAAATATGAAAAAAATATATAAAAACTATCAACATACTAAAATATATTGATAGTTTTAAAAAATATATAAATTTATATAAGGATAAGTAGTTTGCTAATTATTTATATAAAATTGTTTCTAGGAAACTATAAACAGAACTATTAAATTTGAATTTCTATCCATATATTTTCCTATGTTATAGTTGAATATTTCCAAACTTGTCTTTATTTTACACCAGCGCAAATATTTTTGCAATACATTTTTTAATTTTTTTATTTTTTAGTATCTTAAAATTATCTAATTTAATCAATATCTTGTAATATACCTTTTAAAATTATATAAATCTTCTAAATTGCATATTTCTTTTTTTATGATATAGATATTGTAGTAAATAAAATTTAATTAAATTTTATTTCGAACACTTTTATCACTTTTTCAATATATTGTAATAAAAAAGTAAAGGATGATGAATATCATGAAAAAAATTAGACTTGCTGTTGTCGGCGCTACTGGTTTAGTAGGTAGAACTGTTTTAAAAGTATTGGAGGAAAAAAATCTACCTATTGACGAATATGTACTTTTTGCTTCTAGCAATTCTGCTGGAAAAGGCTTAAAATTTATGGGAAAGGAGTACATAGTTCAAGAACTTAACGACTTATCATTTGATTCTGGCTTTGATTATGCAATTTTTTCTGCAGGTCGGTTCAACTTCTAAAAAATATGCACCTATTGCAGCCGAGAAAGGTTGTATTGTCGTAGATAATAGCAGTGCATTTAGAATGGATAAACAAGTTCCATTAGTTGTTCCAGAAGTCAACCCAGAAGAAATTAAAAATAACCAGGGAATATTTGCAAATCCTAATTGTTCTACTATCCAAGCCGTTGTTGCACTAAAGCCTTTAGATGATAAATATACAATTAAAAGAATAGTATATTCGACCTATCAAGCTGTATCTGGTGCTGGAAGAAATGGTGTATTAGATTTAGAAAATGGTATTAAAGATTATGCACAAAATTCTAAAGATTTAAATACCATATTTAAGCCTAATAATGGTACAAATTATGAATTACATAAATTTAATTATCCAATATTTTCTAACTGCCTGCCACATATAGACGTATTTTTAGAAAATGGATACACAAAAGAAGAAGAAAAAATGATTAATGAAACAAGAAAAATACTAAAAAGACCTGATTTAAAAATTACTGCTACAACAGTTAGAGTTCCAGTATTTAATTCCCATAGTGAATCTATAAACGTGGAATTTGAAAATAGTTTTAACATAGAAGAGCTAAAAGATACTTTATCTAAAGCCCCTGGTGTTATCGTTCAAGATGATATAGAAAACTCTTTCTACCCACTTGCAATAAATGCTTCTGGTCATGATGAAGTATTTGTTGGAAGAATACGTAGAGATTATAGCGTGGAAAACGGAATAAATCTTTGGGTTGTAGCTGATAATATTCGTAAAGGTGCTGCTAGCAATGCAGTACAAATCGTTGAAAAAATGTTAGAAGATGCTTAAAACAATAGGAAGGACTTACTAAAATTAAGTTCTTCCTTATTTTTATGAACTTACACTAATAGAAGCAAAGTGTGGACAAAAAGGAGTGTCCCTTTTGTCCACACTTTGAATTATTTCAAGAAGCCATTTATTATTTGTTCTTCTGCTTCTTTTTCTGTTAATCCCAATGTCATAAGTTTTATTAATTGCTCACCTGCAATTTTTCCTATTGCAGCTTCATGTATTAAGCTTGCATCTACATTATTTGCCTCTATTTTGGGGTCTGATATAACTCTTCCGTTTCCCATTATTATTGCATCACATTCTACATGACCAAAGCATTTTGCATTTCCTTTTACATTTGATATAAATTCTTGAAGAGAATCGTCTTCTGCTACAGATCTTGAAGCCACATGAACGCTTGAGTCTTCTCCATCTAAGTTTACGTCAAATACTGTTTTTGCTGTTTGTTTGCCTGTTGTCATTATTCTTTCTGATATTACTAAGCTACTGCCCTTTTTCATGTTTGCATATGTTTCTCTCACTGTGGAAGTAACACCTTTTATTTGTACAGATTCCATTTCCATTGAAGCATTTTCGTCTAAATTTATTATAGTTTGAGGATTTAGTATTCTCTCTCCTGTTCCTTCTCCCTCACCATAATGTTTTTCTATATATTTTATTTTAGCACCTTTTGCTAAATGGAATGTATGAATTCCGTCATGCTGGGCTGTATCACATGTACTATTATGTATTCCACAACCTGCAACAATTACTACGTCTGCGTTTTCTCCTATATAGAAATCATTATATACTAAATCATTTAATCCTCCTTGTGTTAATATTACTGGTATATGTACACTTTCATTTTTAGTATTTGGTTTTATTATTATATCAATTCCTGGTTTATCTTTTTTTGTTACAATATCAATGTTTGCTGTCGTATTTCTTGCTGATAATTTTCCATTTTCTCTAATGTTATATGCACCCATTGGTGTTTTTTCTATATCTGCTATTTGTTTTAATAAGTTCTTCTCTATTTTATCCATATTATTTAAGCCCTCCCTTCGTTGCATTTTTCATTTTTTTCTAATTTATGGCATGGTTTTACTTTATTAAAAATTTGAGATAACATTTCTTCTCTTGGTCCATGCTTTTCTACTTTACCATTTGAAATTAATACTATTTCGTCCGCTATGTTTAGTATTCTTTCTTGGTGTGAAATAATTACTATTGAACCTTTTATATCGTCATGCATTTTTTCAAATACTGATATTAGGTTGTTAAAACTCCATAAATCAATTCCTGCTTCTGGCTCGTCAAATATTGTAAGCTTTGACTTTTTAGCTGCAAGCATTGCAATTTCTATTCTTTTTAGTTCTCCTCCAGAAAGCCCACCATTTACTTCTCTATTTAAATATTCTTGAGCACATAAACCTACATCTGCTAAAACATCGCAAGCATCACACACCTTTATACTACTACTACCTGCTGATATTTCTATTAAATCTCTTACTGTTAGTCCTTTAAATCTTACCGGTTGTTGGAATGCAAATCCAATTCCCATTTTTGCTCTTTCTGTTATTGAAAGATTTGTTATGTCTTTGCCATCAAAAACTATTTTTCCGGAATCTGGGTTTTCAATTCCCATAATAATTTTTGCAAGTGTTGATTTTCCTGAACCATTTGGTCCTGTAATAACTACCATTTTGTTATTGTCTATTTCTAAATTTACGTTTTTTAAGATATTTTTATTATCTCTTGAAAAACATATATCTTTTAATTCTAACATTTTACCTCCTATTTGTTACTCATAGATATTTTTATCTACTACTTTTTATATTTTTTCTCTGATATGTCATATATTTTAGTACCTTACAGAGGTTTTAAGTTTTCGGATTGTTTATATTTTGGATTGTAAACTTTTTTGGCTTTTTGCCATAAATATTTTATCATTTTTTTATCGTTTTTACAATATTTCAATACATATTTTTATCCAAAAGTAGTATATTAGTAATACATTTCTTGAAAGGAGAATATTATGAAAAAAGTATTATTTAAAGGCTGTGGTACTGCTTTAGTTACTCCATTTACCAATGATGGCATTAATTTTGAAGAACTTAGAAAATTAATTGAGTTTCAAATTTTAGAAGGTATAGATAGCTTAATTATTTGTGGTACTACTGGCGAATCTTCTACAATGAGTTGGGAAGAAAAAAAATCAGTTATTGAATTCAGTGTAAAAATTGCAAATGGAAGAGTTCCTATTATTGCTGGCACTGGTGGTAATAACACAAAAGAAGTTATTAAACTTTCTAAGTATACTGAAAGTGTTGGTGTAGATGGTCTTTTGTTAGTTACGCCATATTACAATAAAACAACTCAAAAAGGATTAATCGCTCACTTTACTGAAATTGCTAAAAATGTATCTCTCCCAATTATATTATATAATGTTCCTAGTAGAACTGGACTTAACATAGAACCTGAAACATGTTTAGAACTTTCAAAAATCTCAAATATCGTAGGAATAAAGGAAGCTAGTCGGTAATATTTCACAAGTTGCTAAAATTGCAAATTTGTGCCAAGATAATCTTGCAATTTATTCAGGGAATGATGACCAGATTATGCCAATACTATCACTTGGTGGCTTGGGTGTTATTTCTGTCTTATCTAATATTTATCCAAAATATGTTCATAATTTGGTAATGGACTATTTAACAGGAAATTGGCAAAAAGCAACAGCTTCACAAGTTTATGCTATTCCACTAATTAATGCTCTATTTAGTGAAGTAAACCCTATTCCTATTAAATATGCTGTAAATAAAATAGGGTTTGATTGTGGCAATCCACGTCTTCCTCTTATTGAACTCTCAGAAAAAAATAAGGAAAAAATTGATTTACTTATGAAAAATTGGCTTTAGGTAATATTTCCCATTTTCTTAAAATTTCATTAATTTCTTCACATTACTCATCATAAGTGATATAATATATATTATACGATATATAGGAGTAGTAAATTAATGAAGTTAGTTAATTTAATAAAATTAAAAAATAATTCTAAAAATATATCAATAAATGAAGAAGATATTTATACAGAAATTGGTCATAATATAGATGCATATTCTCCAGATAATACTTATTATACAAGTAAAAAGGAACATTTAATTCAATTTTTTGATATTATAAAAGATATTATATCAAATGATACAGTAAAACAAATGAAAGACTATAGGCAACATTGTAACACTTCTTGCTATAAGCATTGTATGCAAGTTGCATATTTTACATATATTACTTGTAAGAAATTAAAATTAGATTATGTATCTGCAACACGTGCTGCTATGCTTCATGATTTATTTTTATACGACTGGAGAAAAAAATATAGAAATGTAGATATTTCTGGACTACATGCTTTTATTCATCCTCAAATAGCACTTGAAAATGCAAGTAAACTATTTCAGCTAAATGATATTGAGAAGGACGTAATTGAAAAACATATGTGGCCACTTACTATAAAGTTTCCAAAATTTAGAGAATCATACATAGTAACAGTAATGGATAAATATAGTGCTTGTTTAGAAACTTACTATTATTTAAAACATAAATTAAGAAGAAAAAATATTTACAGATATGCATATATTTTCTTAAGTATGGTATTTTTTAGAGCTATATAGAATAATATAATTATATATAAATATTGTAAAAGGTATAACTAATAATCGTTATACCTTTTATTTTCTTTTAACATATAAACATATAAATAAAAATATATATGTTATATAACTTTAATATTTCGAGGTGTATGTATGATAAATATATTATTAAATGGTGCAAATGGTAATATGGGTAAAGCTTTTTGTGAATATATATATGAAAATAGTAAATATAGTAAGAATAGTTCTAATTTTAATTTACTTTACGCTATAGATAAAGATAATTTGGATTTATATAATAAGATAGAACATAAACCTGACGTAATAATAGACTTTTCAACAGCTAAAGCTACTTTTTTAGCTTTAGATTATGCTATTCAAAATTTAGTTCCAATAGTAGTAGCCACAACTGGTTTTAGTGATGATGAAGAAAGTAGAATAAAAGAATATTCTGAAGCAATCCCTATTTTTAAATCTTCTAATATGTCACATGGAATACATATTTTTTCAAATATTGCTTCAAAACTAGCTAAAAAATTAAATGATGCTAATCAAAATATAGATATTGAAATAATAGAAAAGCATCATAGGAATAAAATAGATGCACCAAGTGGTACAGCTCTTATGATAGCAGATAATATAAATAAAGCTTTAAATAACAAATACGAGTATGTTTTTGACAAAAGCATTAAAAATACAAAAACTAATAAAAAGCAAAAATTATATAATGAAATTGGTTTTTCTTCAATTAGAGGAGGAAAACTAGTTGGAGAACATACTGTAATTTTCCTAGGAGAAAATGAGTCTATAGAATTAACTCATACTGCTTATTCTAGAAGCATTTACATAGAAGGCTCTTTAAAAGCAGCAGAATTTATAATATCAAAAAAGAACGGGTTATATAGTATGGAGGATATATAGAGTAAAAAGGTTATCCACAAATTTATATTAATGTGAATAACCTTATATCTATATTAAACTTGTTTTTAACCTTTTGTTTCTCATGTGTTTATTTCTCTCCTTTTCTCTTTATTTTTTCTTCATTTTTTACCCTTTATTATTTTTATCTTTTGTTTTCTTTTTATTCGTTTTTTATTGTTTTTATTGTTTATTACTTCTTTGTTTTTTTGTGTATATTTCTGTTTATTATATATTTATGATTTAATTTTAGAAACATTTTTGTAATATTTGTTACTATTATATTAACTTTATATTTTCTATCATATATTTTTTGTCATATATTTATTCGCACACAAAGAAGCACCTCTATTTTCTAGAGATGCTTTTTTATTTTCTCATTATCTATTTTTTAGCTGTTTCCTCTACTGGATAAACGCTAACTTGTTTCTTGTCTCTTCCTAATCTTTCAAATTTAACTCTTCCAGTTACTTTTGCATATAGAGTGTCATCACTTCCTATGCCTACGTTTGTTCCTGGATGAAATTTAGTACCTCTTTGTCTTACTAGAATATTTCCAGCTGGAACTATTTGTCCATCTGCTCTTTTAAGACCTAAACGTTTTGATTCACTATCTCTACCGTTCTTAACACTACCTTGACCTTTTTTATGAGCCATTTATCTCAACTCCCTTCGCGTACTAATTTAATTTTGTAAATCTCATTTTATATAAAATTTTTAATTTAATTATTCTTTAACTGTTTCTTTTTTTGCTGTTTTGCTTGCTGTTGTTGTTTTCTTTTCTGCTGTCTTTGTTTCAGCTTTTGCTTCTGTTTTAGCTTCAGCCTTTTCAGCAGCTGTCTTTATTTTTGTAATTTCAACCTTTGTATATGGTTGTCTATGTCCTTGAGTTCTTCTGTAGTTCTTTTTAGCTTTGTATTTGTATACTAAAATTTTCTTTCCTTTTCCATGAGAAACTACTTTTCCCTCAACTTTAACACCTTTAACATAAGGAGTTCCAACTTCTACTTTTTTGTCGTCAGATACTAGAACTACATTATCAAATGTAACTTTTTTTCCTTCTTCAACGTCTAATTTTTCAAAGAATACTACGTCTCCTTCTGTTACTTTGTATTGCTTTCCACAGCTTTCAATTATTGCGTACATTATATGTACACCTCCTCTTATATGTATACTCGCTAAGCATAAAATACAAGGCAGTTAGATACCTCTAACATTTAGTTGCCCGACCCAGGCGGCTTACGAGTAAATATTTTATCATACTTTTTTGTCAATGTCAATATTTTGTGGGATTTTAATTTTTTCTGTTATTCAACACTCTTTAAGCTTTCTATCATATCTATTTTCTTTAATGAAAAATATGTTACTACATTTACAATAATTGCAAATACTACAGTTATCACTATTCCTAGAATATAGCTTAATATTTGAATATCCGGATCAAACATTGTCATATCTAACTCACATGTTTTTAATACATATGTTGTTAAAACATTACCTCCAAATAGTCCTACAAGTATTCCTATTATTGTAAGGATAATTGTTTCTCTTCCTATATAGCTATATACTTCATTATCATAAAATCCTAATACTTTTATAGTTGCAAGTTCTCTTATTCTTTCACTAATATTTGCATTTAATAAATTGTATAATACTACTAATGCTAAAAGTCCTGCTGCTATAATTAATACCCAAACTACTGTATCCATGTTGTCCATTACTGTTGCGAACATATCTTCTGTTGCAGACGTAAAGCTTACACCTGATATATAGTCTGAATTACTTAGTAATGTTTTTCCTAATTCATCTTCTTGTTCCTCTGCCATTTCATTTGTTATTGCATATACATAATTTGCCTCTATTCTTGTATCAAATATTTCATTATATAGTTCTGGCGTCATGTATATATAGTGCATAATATAGTTTTCTGTTATATTTGTTACTTGTACTTCTCGTCTATCTCCATCTGAATTTTCAAGAGTTATTGTATCTCCCTTTTTTATGTCTAGTAATTGCGATAATTTTTCTGTTATAACTACACCACTATTATCTAAAGTATATGTATCATTTTGATTTTTTCTATCTCTTAAAGTTATGAATTCATTTAATTTAGTTATATCATTTGGTACTATTAATTGTATACTTTGATTATTATCATCTTTTATTATTTTTACAGATTGTAAGTTTACACTTAATACATTTGTAATTTGTTCATGTGATAAAAGTTCTTCTTCTATCTTGCTTAAATCCTCGCCATAGTTTTCTTCTTTTAAAGAAATACCTATATTATATTTATCTATTTCTCCATATTGCTTTGGTATCATTCTTGATATTGAATCTCTTAATGCAAATCCTGCAATAATTAAGGAAGTACAACCACATACTCCTATAATTGTCATCATAAATCTCTTTTTATACCTAAACACATTTCTTGCTGTAACTTTTGCTGTAAAGTTAAGTCTTTTCCAAATAAATGGTATTTTTTCTAAAATTACTCTTTTACCTGGTTTTGGTGCCTTTGGTCTCATAAGTGTTGCTGGGTTATGTCTTAATTGTCTTGCACATGTGTATATTGTTGAGCCAAGTACACATATTAAAGCTGCTACTATTCCAAGTGTTGCTATATCCCAATTAAATTGTAGTATTACTTCTGGAACTTCATATACCATCGCATACATATCTGCAATTATTTTTGGTATTAAATTAAATCCTATAAATATACCTATTATTCCACCAACTACAGTTGCTACAAGTGCATAAATTATGTATTTTCTTGATATTTGCATCTTGCCATATCCTAATGCTTTAAATGTACCTATTTGAACTCTTTCTTCTTCTACCATTCTAGCCATAGAAGTTAAACTCATTAATGCTGCTACTAAGAAAAATACAACTGGAAATACTTGTGCTAGACTTGCTACTCTATCTGTATCTTGTACATAACTTGCATATCCTGTATTTGTATCTCTATCTAATACATACCATTCTGGTCTTTCTAATTCTTTTAAATCCTCTTTTGCATTTAATAGTTTTTCTTCTGCTTTTTCTATTTCTTCTTCAAATTCTTTTCTTGCTTTTTCTAGTTCCTTTTCTCCATCTTTTAATTCTTCTTCTGCTTTTTCTAACTCTTCTTCTGCTTCATTTAAAGTATAATATGTAGAATTTTTTGTACTTTGTAACTCTTCTTCCGCGGCTTCTAATTCTTCCTCTGCAGCTTTTATTTTACTTTCCCCACTTGCTAATTCAGCCTTTGCTGTTTTTATTCCATTTTCTATTGTTTTTATAGTAACAGATATATTAGTTATACCTTGATTTTTTAGCTCATTTTCTATTCCTTCTATAGTTTTTTGTAAGGTTTCCACTTTTATATTAGTTTCATTTATTTGATCTTGTATAGCATTTTTTTCCTCTTCTGTTTCTGCATTTTCTAATTCATTATTTAAGTCTTCTAGTGTTTCCTTTGCTAAACTTAAATTACTTTCTAAAGTGTTTAACTGTTTTTGGGTTTGTTTCAAAGTTTCTAACTGATTTTCGTATTCTTCTATTTGTTTTTCTGCATCTGCCTTCTGTTTTTCGAAATTTTCTTTTTGTGTTTGTAATTCTGCTTTTCCTTGTTCTATTTCTTCTTCTGCAGTTGCAAACTCACTATATGCTATATTTCTATTAGATTCTATTTCAGCTTTTCCATCTTCTATTTCTTTTTTGCCATCATCAATTTCTTTCTCAGCATCTTCTAATTCCTTTTCAGCTTTTGCTTTTTCATCATCTAATTCTTTTTGGGCATCTTGTATTTTAGAATTTGCACTATCATATAGCTGGTTATATCTCGCTTCTCTTCTCTCCTCTGAAATTGCTTCTAAATCATCTTGTACCGCTTCTATTGTATCTTCATATTTATTACTCGTTGTATTTAATTCTTTTGCACCATCTACAGTTATGTATATGTTTGTATACATATCAATATTTATATTTTCTTTTGGTATATATACATAGTAGTCTATCATACCACTACCTAATTTTGTGCTTCCTCTATCAGTTGATATGTATAGTGGAGATTTAACAGTTCCTACTATTGTAACTTCATCATTTTTTAATAATTTTACTTCTTCTCCATCATCATTTGTTACATTTTCTACTTCTATTTTTATACTGTCACCTATTGAATAGTCTGTGCCTAATAAAAAGTTTTCTTCTACAACACATTCATTTTGGTTTTCTGGTAATTTTCCTTCTACTAAATTTAATTTGTTTATTTCTTCAGAAAAAGTTTCTAATTTTACAACAAGCTCTTCATCTCCTGCACTTACTATTGCATCTGTTTGGTATGAACCTTCTACCTTAGATACGTTTTCTACATTTTTTATTGCCTCAATATCATCATCTGTTAGTCCCAATGTTGAAATTACTTGTATATCCATTACGTCTAATGAATCGAAATATTCATCTAGAGTTTCTTTCATATCAGGGCTTGCCGCTCTTAAGCCCGCAAAAAATCCTACACCTAATAATACAATAAGGAGTATTGAAATAAATCTTTTATATGAATTTTTAATTTCTTTTATTCCGTCTTTTATTAGTGCAGTTTTCAACTTTTTCACCTCATTTTTTATTTTGTTATGAATGTTTTTATTTAAGAGATAATACATGTATTATCTTAGCCATAATAAATAATTAATTACCATTCGATTTCTTCTATAGGGGTAGGATTTGGATTTTCTTGTATATCAAATGCTGTTCCATTTTTAAAATGTATTACTCTATCTGCCATTGGAGTTAATGCACTATTATGTGTAATTATTACGACTGTCATTTTTTCTTTTCTACATGTATCTTGTAATAACTGTAAAATTTGCTTTCCTGTTTTATAATCTAGAGCGCCTGTTGGTTCATCACATAATAATAGTTTTGGATTTTTGGCTATTGCTCTTGCTATTGCAACTCTTTGTTGCTCTCCACCAGATAATTGTGAGGGGAAATTTTTTAATCTATTTTTTAGTCCTACTTTTTCTAATATTGCCTTTGGATTTAGCGGATGTTTACATATTTGAGTAGCAAGTTCTACATTTTCTAGTGCGGTTAAATTTGGTACTAGGTTATAGAATTGAAATACAAAGCCTATATCTTCTCTTCTATATTTTGTTAATTCTTTTTTCTTAAATTTGCTTATGTTTTTTCCATCTATTATTACTTCTCCTGAAGTAACACTATCCATACCTCCGAAGTATGTTAAGAGCAGTTGTTTTACCAGCACCACTAGGACCTACTATTACAACTAATTCTCCTTTTTCTATTTCAAAATTAGTTTTATCTAGTGCCTTTATTACAATCTCGCCCATTTTATATTCTTTTACTACGTTTTTAAACTCTATATATGGCATTTGCTTTTCACCTTCCTTGCCTTACAAGTTATTAAAGAGAGTACATAAATATAGATAATTATGCTATCTATATAATGTACTCCTCCCTATATTTTCTCCTATTTATTTTCCTTTTACTTATTAATAATTGTATACTAAAATTCTAAATTTTTCAATATTACTTTTACATTTTATATATTTATTTTATAGCTTTTATTTTCATTTATTATTTATTCATTCTTTCTTCCTTTTACTATTACAGTTTTTATCTATACATATATAGAGCCCTAGTACAGTGTGTACTAGGGCTTTGGTCAGAGGCCTTTAGAGATTAGTTTAGCACCTTTTTGATGCGATATATCTCAATAGTGAGAAGCTTTTTCATATCTTTTGCAATCTGTCTGACTGTTTCCTTATCGAGATTCGGGTCGCTTAAAACGAGCTTACCGTCCAGTACCACATAGTCAATGGTCTCACCATTCATTTTGATGATTCCATTGGGTGCGATTTTCGTTCCCTCAAAGAGGGGATGAATCTCATACTTTGCCTTTTCCATGTTGCATGCCTCCAGTAAATTTCAAATTACCATTACGGTATTCTATTATTATATCATTTCTTACAATATTTGTCAATTTGCATATATGTTTTTTTACAAATATTTCCTTTATGTTTTGTTAATATTTTACATTTGTTCTACTCTAGCATTTTCATCTCCGATTATATCTTTAAATTCTTCTAATGTTCCATTTCCTAAGAATATTCCTCCTGCCATATCTTTTCTTTCTCCATTTATTATTTCTACTTGTATGTTGTTTTTCTCTCCTGTGAAGAATTTTATTGCACCACGCAGCTTTTCTTTTTGAGTTTCATCTGCATTTGTTATATCTAGTACAAGTACATTTTTCTTTTGCTCTCCAAATTCTTTTATATCTCTTGCTACAATTTTTGTATCCTCGTCTTCTCTAATACTTAATCTTCCATCTACTAGAACAATATTATCTTCCATTAATATATTTGAACAATTTTGATAACAGCTTTCAAATACTATTACTTCTGTAGGTCCATATAAATCTTCAACAGTAACAAATGCCATTACTTTGTTTGTTTTGGTGAATTTCTTTTTTACACTTGTTATTATCCCTGCATATTTAACAAATTGTCCATCTTGAAGTTTGTCGTTCATACTTATATTTGCTTCTATTTCTGCTGATTTTTCTTGTCCTTCTATCATTTCTGCATCTAAACTACTAGCATTTTGTGCTTCTCTCATTTGAGCAGTATTTATATTTGTTTGCAACTCTATTTGGTGTCTTAATTTATCTAATGGGTGTCCTGAAATATATAGTCCGAGCATTTCTTTTTCCATTGAAAGTATTTCTCTTTCATTAAATTCTGGCATCACTTTGTATGTATATTTTAGTTCTTTTATTTCTTTTTGACTTTCTCCTCCTAGGTCAAACATGCTTACTTGTCCATCAAAACTTTTTTTAGAACTATCTGCTATAGAGTCTATTATTGATTCAAACGATTCAAGTAAAGTTCTTCTCGTTTGCTCAAAATTATCAAATGCACCTGCCTTTATTAAACTTTCAATACATTTTTTATTAACTGATGCATTTGCAATTCTTTCGCAAAATGAAGCAAAGTCTTTAAATTCTCCCCCTTTGTTTCTTTCTTCTACTATTTCGTCAACTGCCGCTACTCCAACATTTTTTACACTTCCAAGTCCAAAACGTATTTTATTTCCGTCAACAGTAAACCTTGTATAACTTTTATTTATATCTGGTTTCAATATTTCTATATTTAGTCTTTTACATTCATCTATATATGCTGGTATTTTATCTAAATTACCTAAAAAGCTATTAAGCATAGCCGCCATAAATTCTGCTGGATAATATGTTTTTAAATATGCTGTTTGATATGAAAGTACTGCATACGCTGCTGCATGTGATTTATTAAATGCATATTTTGCAAATTCCGCCATTTCATCAAATATTGTGTTTGCTGATTCAGCGTCAATTCCATTTCTTACACAACCAGGAACTATAACTTTACCGTTTTCATCAACTTGTCCATTTATGAAAATTTCACGCTCTTTTGCCATTACGTCTAACTTTTTCTTACCCATTGCACGTCTTACTAAATCGGCTCTACCTAGTGAGTAACCTGCTAGATCCCTTACTATTTGCATTACTTGTTCTTGATAAACCATACAACCATAAGTAACATTTAATATAGGTTTTAGTCTTTCATGTGTATATACAGCATGGTCTGGATCCTTTTTATTTGCAATATATCTTGGTATCTGGTCCATAGGTCCAGGACGGTAAAGAGATACACCTGCAATAATATCTTCTAAACAATCTGGTTTTAATTCTTTCATGAAGTTTGTCATACCTTGGCTTTCAAATTGGAATATACCAACCGAATTTCCATCTTGCCATTGTTTATATACTTTTTGGTCATTCATGTCTTTATCAAATTCTACTTCTATTCCTCTGTTTTGTTTTACTAAATCTTTTGTATCTTGTATAACTGTAAGTGTTCTTAAGCCAAGGAAGTCCATTTTTAGAAGTCCTAATTCTTCTAATGTTGTCATTATATATTGTGTAGAAATTGTATTATCTCTCATGTATAAAGGTACGTAAGTATCTACTGGCTCTTTTGTAATAACTATTCCACATGCATGTGTTGAGGCCTGTCTTGGCATGCCTTCTAGCGCCATAGCTATATCTAGTAATTTTCTATATTCTTCATTTGTATCATATAACTCTTTTAACTCCTTATTTTGTTCCATAGCCTTTTTTATAGTTATATGAAGTTCATTTGGAACCATTTTGGCAAGTTTATCAGTTTCTGCATATGATACGTCTAATGCTCTACCAACATCACGAATTACCATTCTTGCAGACATTGTTCCAAATGTAATAATCTGTGATACATGGGTCTGTCCGTATTTTCTTCCAACATAATCTATTACTTCTTGTCTTCTTTCATAGCAAAAGTCAACGTCAAAATCGGGCATACTAATTCTTTCAGGATTTAAAAATCTTTCGAATATTAATCCATATTTAATTGGGTCTATATCTGTAATTCCAATAGCATACGCTACTATAGATCCAGCACCAGAACCACGTCCAGGTCCTACTGGTATTCCATTTGATTTTGCATAATTTATATAATCCCAAACTATTAAGAAGTAATCTACATATCCCATTTTATTAATTACAGAAAGCTCATAATCTTTTCTTTGGGTTATTTCCTGTGGTGGATTTTCCCCATAACGATTTATAATTCCATCATCTGTAAGTTTTTTTAAATAATCAAAATGTGTTTCAAATCCTTCTGGGACATCATAATTAGGAAGAATTGTATGACCAAATTCAAACTCTACATTACATTCTTCTGCAATTTTTACTGTATTTTCTATTGCATCTGGTACATTTGCAAAATATTCTTTCATTTCTTCTGGTGATTTAATGTATAGCTCATCTGTTTCAAAACGCATTCTATCTTCATCTGTCATTCTTTTACCAGTTTGAATACATAAAAGCACTTCGTGATTATATGCATCTTCTTTTTTTAAATAATGAGCATCATTTGTAGCAACAAGTGGAATATCAAGTTCACGTGATAGTTGTACTAGTTTTTGATTAACTAATACTTGCTCTTTTACTCCATTATTTTGAATTTCTAAGTAATAGTCTTTGCCAAATACTCCCTTAAACCAATTTGCTACTCTTCTTGCTTCTTCCATGTCATTTTTTAATATTGCATGGTTTATTTCTCCTGCTAAACAAGCACTACAACATATTAGATTTTCATGGTATTTTTCTAATATTTCTTTATCTATACGAGGTTTATAGTAAAAACCTTCTGTAAAACTTAATGAAACAAGTTTTGATAAGTTTTTATATCCTTCATTATTTTTAGCAAGTAATATTAAATGGTTATATTTACTATCAAGTTCTGGGTCTTTATCATGTCTTGAGCGTGGTGCTACATATACCTCACACCCAATAATTGGCTTTATTCCATTAGCTTTACAAGCTTTATAAAAGTCAATAGCGCCAAACATAACTCCATGGTCTGTAATTGCCATAGAATCCATTCCTAACTCTTTTGCCCTAACAGGTAAGTCTTTTATTCTATTTGCCCCATCTAATAAACTAAATTCACTATGCACATGTAAATGTACAAATTCGCCCATTTTATTTCTCCTTTAATTTTGTATAAATTACTTTAAATTTCGTTTTGAATTATATCACACTAATTCTTATTTTACAATTATGCAAAATGAGACTTGTCTATATAATTATATTTATTCTAATTACATAGATAAGCCCCATTTTGCTATCTTACATTGGAATTAATTAGCTAAAATCTTCTTTAATTCTTTATCATGAATTTTAGAAGTTTTTTCTAATTCTGAAATTTTAAATGAATTAATTTCTACTTTTTTATCAGTAGCTTCTTGATTAACTTTTATTTGATTAGCAATTTCAACATTCATGTTGTATGCATCAAACAAAGCTGGAATTTGATTTGATAATTTGTCTTCAATAATAATTAGGTATCTTTTAATTTCTGTTAATTGCTCTGTATGTTCATTTATTTTAACGTTTATGCTACTTACTTCTGAAGTTAGATTATTTACTTTAGAATTTAATTCATTTATTGCAGCTGTAGTATTTTCTTCAAATTCTTTGCTCATATCTCTTTCCTCCTTTCTTTTTAACTTTTGGCTATTATATCATGTATACTATCAGACTGCAATCAGAATCGTACGACAAATTTTTACAAAAAATTAGCATAAGCTTTATTAATTATACTTAAATTAAACTTATGCTAATTTTTTCATTATATTATATATTTAAAGACCATATCATTGCTCTTGTTACTTTTTTTCCAGTTGCTTCTTCTAAAGCTTTCTTGTATAACTCTAATTGTACTTTATATTTTTCCTCCAATACTTTTATAGCCCCATTTGGTACATAATCTGTTTTATAATCTACTAATATTAAATTATCGTTTTTATCAATATAGTATAAATCTATAACACCTTGAACTAATATTTTTTCGTTCTCATCTGCTTCTTCATATATCTCTTTTGCTGGTATATTTATATAAAATGGTGTTTCTTTATGTATTTCTTTTGCACTTTTTAATTCATTCCATAAATCTGATTTTGTATAGTTATATAATATGTTAATATTAATATTTTCTAGTTCCTCTTCTGAAATAATATTTTTTTCTTTTAAATTATATACAAAATCTTGTATTCCTTCTTTTGTATATTCTATTCTTTCGTCTAGTTCTTGTACACATAAATGAAGTAATGTACCCTTTTCTGCTGCTGTAAGTATGTGTTTTTCTTCCAAAAATTTAGGTTTTATTTCTAATTTGTTTTCTTCATTTCTTCTATTTTTTGCTTCGTTAATAAGGTCTTCTATATCCTTTTCTTGTTCTAATTCTTTTAATTTAGTAACAGAAGTTTTTGCTTGAATTTTAGAAGATTCAATATATTTATACTTCCAATTTAATCTTTCTAATATATCTTTATCTATTTTTTTGTTTTGTGCTTTTTCATTAATCTCTTCTTTTATATCTACTGTTTTTTCTTCTTCTCTTCTTAATTTTGAAATTAACTTTTGTTTATTATATGTATATAAATCTATAATACTTTCCTTATTATTTTTGTATACTAATTCTAACCAGTCTAAATATGAAGTAAATTTTTCTACTAATTCAGATGGTATTTTTGCATTATTAGATTCAAAAATAGATAAAAGTTTTTCTTTATTCTCTAATGATTTTTTTAGGTCTCTACTTAGACCAGTTATTATTAGCTTTTCTTTTGCTCTAGTAAGTGCAACATATAGCACTCTCATTTCTTCCGAAATTGTTTCTCTTCTTATTTTTAATTTTATCGCTTCTTTTGTTAGTGTTGAATACTCTATTCTTCTTTCCGAATCTATATATTGAATACCTATTCCTATTTCTTGGTGAAGTAATATCGAATTATTTAAATCCTGCATGTTGAATTTCTTTCCTGTACCTGCCAAAAATACTACTGGAAATTCTAGTCCTTTACTTTTATGTATACTCATTATTCTAATTACGTCATCATTTTCTCCTATAATTTTTGCTGATGATGCATCTTTACTGCTTGTTTTTACTTTATTAATAAAGTTTATGAAATTAAATAGTCCTTTAAAGCTTGCTATCTCATATTGTTTAGCTTTCTCAAATAATAACTTTAAATTTGCTTGTCTTAAATCTCCATTTGGCAATAATCCTACATAATTATAAAATCCTGTATCTATATATAGTTTCCAAATAAACTCATTTAATGCCATATACTTCTCTTCCGATTTCCATTTATTTAGATTTTCTATAACATTATCTATTTTATGTCTTAGTGTAGTTTCTACACCAATTCTAGCCCTTAACATAGCCTCATAATAATTGCACTTGTTATCTACAAGTCTGATTTCTATTAAATCATTATCAGTAAAGTCAAATATGCTAGAACGAAGAACTGCAACAAGTGGGATATCTTGCATAGGATTATCTATTATTTTTAGCAAATTCATTATTGTTTCAACTTCCATTGTTTCTAAATATGTATCTGAAGAATCGCTAAATACTGGTAAATTAAGTTCGGAAATTTCTTTTTCATATATTGGTGCCAAAATAGAAGTAGCTCTTAATAAAATACATATATCCCTTGGTTTTATTTTTCTATATTTTTTAGTTTTTTTATCATAAATATGATAATCACTTTTTAATAATTCTTCAATTTTTTTAGCTACAAATCTTGCTTCTAAAACAGAATCTTCTATTCTTTCATTAGTCTCATTTTCTACATTATCTACTGTTTCGTCTGGTGCATCTTTTGTTTTATATATGTCATCATTTTCTTCTTTTAAATCTATTATATGTAACTCTGTTTTTCCTGCATAATTCATACTTTCAGTTGGTACTTCATAATTTGCACCATAATTCAAATACTCTTCGTTATTATATTCTATATTTCCTAACTGCTTACTCATAATATTTTCAAAAACAAGATTTGTAATATCCAATATGCTTTCTCTACTTCTAAAATTTTTAAACAATTGTATTTTTAGTCCGGATTCATTTAGTCTATCTTCACTTTTTAATGAATATTTGTTGTATTTCTCTAAAAATAGTTCTGGTCTTGCTTGTCTAAATTTATATATACTTTGTTTAACGTCACCCACCATGAATATGTTATTTCCTCTTGATATGCTAGTTAGTAATTTTTCTTGTACTAAATTGCTATCTTGATACTCATCTATTGCAATCTCTTCAAATTTCTCTTGATATTTTTTTGCTATTTCTGTTGGTTTGCCATTTTCATCAACTAATATTTTTAAAGCTAAATGTTCTATATCATTAAAATCAATAACATTTTTTTCTCTTTTTGCAATCTTAAATTCATTGCTAAATTCAAGTATTAAATCTTTTAGTGAATTTATTACTGGATACATATCGCATATATCCCTATTAGCTTCTTTAGAAGTATATTGTAATACAATTCCGGCAAACTCTTTTTTTATACTATCTCGAACCTCTTTAGCTTCGTTTTTCAAATCTAATGTAACTTTTTTATCAACTGGCCACTTTGTCCAATTCATTAGACTCATGCTATTATATGCTATATCCCAAGTATCTAATTTAATAGACTTTAGATTATTTATATCCTCTTCAAGTACCAAAGAAAATTTTTCAAGTTCAGGAAATTTTAGAGTTTTATTTTTTATATTTACTAGTTTTTTAATCATTACGTCTAGTTGCGATTTTATATTATCTAATATAATCTTTCCCCATATTGTATTAGAAAAATCCACATTTAAATCTACATTAAGTTCGTCAACCTTATTACTTAACCATTTTTCAGGATATGGATTACTTTGAATATATTTATATATATCTAGTATTAAGTCTCGTAGCTTTTCATCTCCTCTATAGTCAGTATATGTATCTAAGAGTTTTATAAATTCTTTATCATTATCCATATACTTTTGCTCAAATAGATTTTCCAATACTTCTGTCTTAATCATTTCTATTTCCGCAGTATCACCTATTCTAAAATTAGCAGACACATCCGCTTCATAAAAATTATTTCTAATAACCTCTAAACAAAATGAGTGTATAGTACAAATGCTAGCCTTATTAAGCAAAGTAATTTGCCTTTGTAGCCTTGCTTCATCTGGATTTTTTTCTAACTTGTCGTAAATTGCATCCAATATTCTTTCTCTCATCTCACTAGCCGCAGCATTAGTAAATGTTACTATTAACATTTTGTTAATATCAACATTCTCATTTATAACTTTATTAATTATTCTCTCTACCAATACTGCTGTTTTTCCACTTCCGTGCAGCAGCAGCGACTAATATATTTTCGCCCTTTTCTAATATTGCTTGCTTTTGCTCATTAGTCCACTCCATATTTCCTCCTTGTCACTCTAGTGCCTGTCACCAAAGTGCCACTTTTGTCACCTTTTGGGACAGATGTCAAATTTAGGGACAGAGCCCTTTTTTTCTATCTACTTTTTAATATGTACAAATATACATTGTATCTTCTACAAACACCATTTGCTCATCTGAATAAGCATAAAAAACTTTTTAATAATATACTTTATACGTAATATACGCTTTAAGTATATATTATTAAAAAGTTTTTTTCAACATTTTATATATTTTTTGTTTTAACCTGTCCCCAAAGGTGACAAAAGTGGCAGTTTGGTGACAGGCACCATAGGTGACATTATTTAATATATAGTTCTGGGTCTAGACTTTCATTGTCTTTTAAGATTTCAAAGTGTAAATGTGCTTCGTCTGCTATTTCAAATGTAGCTGTATTTCCAACAGTTCCTATTGTTTGCCCTTGTTTCACTTTTTCTCCTTCTTCAACAAATTCTGCTGTTAATAAGTTAGAATATACGCTAGAGTAACCATTTACATGCTCTATTACTACTGTAAGACCATATCTTGGGTCATTTTTTATTGATTTTACTGTTCCTTCTGCTGATGCTGTTACCACTGTTGTTTTTTCAGCTGCAATATCTATTCCATTATGTGTTATCCATTCATCAAGTGTTGTTGAATATACTAGATTATCTTTTGCATATTCTCTTATTATTTCACCTTCCACTGGCATTTTAAACTCAGGATCTTTTACAGTTTCTTCTTCCTTTTCTTCATTTTTACTTCCTTCTATTTTTTCTCCTTCTACATTGCTAGTATTTACCGCATATTTTTTTTCGTCTTCTTTACTATTTTCTTCACTTATTTCGTTTGTAACAATATTTGTCTCTTCATTTTCCATCTCATTAACTGTTTTTCCCATTTGTGAGCTAGTTTCTTCTACAGAACTATTTTCACTCATTATTTGTGTATTAAATTCAGCTATTCTAGTTCTATCTTGGGTATTACCACTATTTAATAGGAACATTGCAATGAATGTTATTATTGATATAGATAGAACACCTCCAGCAGTATATAATATTCTTTTTATATCCATATTATTTTTATTAAAACCTCTTCTTTCTCTTCTCATAAAATCCTCCTTCAAAATAACTTAATTATCATAAGTATTTACAATTTTGAGAGTTTTATACAATTTTATATTAATTATTTTATATATTTTCTATTTCTACATTTGTATAATAATGATGGATAATTTCTTCATAAGTTTTTCCTTCTTTTGCTAGACTATCTGCGCCTGTCTGGCTCATTCCAACACCATGTCCATAGCCAATTACTTCAAATTTTATTTTCTCTTTTTCTATTATAACTTTAAAATTAGCTGACCTTAATCCCAATATATTTCTTACTTCTACACCTGATAATTCCAAATTTCCTATTTTTATTTTCTTTACTCTATTTCCCTCAGTGTATTCTTCTATTTTTATACAATCTTTTTCATCAAAATCTATTTTGAAATCGCTATGTTCTTCTTTTATCTTTTCTGTAAATTCCTCTTTAGTTATTTCTACTTCTGAACTATACTGACTATATGCATCCTCCCCAGACGTTGATACAGATTGCAAATATGGATATCCACTTCCTCCCCAGACCTCCACAGGTGCTTCTGTTGCGCCACCGCTGTTAGAATGGAAAAATGCGTTTATTGGCTTTCCCTCATAAGTTATGATTTCCCCTTTTGTACTATTTACTGCATTTAAAATTTTACTCCAATTTGTATCTTTCTCATCTTCTTCCCACTTATCCTTTCTATCTTCTTCAGATATCCAAGCTTGACAACAAGTAGAATCATCACATATATTCGCATCGCCATGCTTATCTTCGTTGTTTATAATTTTATATATTGTATATGTTCTTGCCACAACAGCTTGTGCTTTTAAAGCTTCTTCCTCAAAAGAAGCTGGCATTTCTGCTGATACGACCCCATATAGATATTCATCTATATCTAACTCTTCTATTTTATTAGTATCTGTATGTAATAATTTTACTGTTCCATATTGTGTATAATTGTATTCTATTTCATTTGCTACTATATTATCTACTTCTTTGCTGGATGTTTTTTCAGAAAAATTTGAGGTAAATATAATTGGTATTGAAAAACATATAAAAATTAAAAGAATAAAATATATTAAAATTTTTTTCATTTTCTTTTCCTCGTCTACTTTAAGCGATGACTTCGCTTGTACCTTCTATTTTCTCTCTCATTAAATTTAAAATTTTTCTTTCTATTCTAGATATTTGTACCTGATTTATTCCCATTATCTTGCCAACCTCGGTTTGAGTTTTTCCTCTAAAATATCTAAGCAATATAATTTGCTTTTCTTTCTCATTTAATCCATTTATTAATTCAGATATAGCAATTTTATTTGTGATAAGTGTTTGCTCATCTACTCCATTACCTACTTTTTCTATTATGCTCATTCCATCTTCCTCTCCATTATTTTCTCCTTCATAAATAGAGCTCACTGTAGCTTTGCTTTCAAGTGCAACTATAATTTCTTCTTTTGATACTCCTGTTTCCTTTGCTAGCTCTTCTATACTAATATCTCTTCCTTTTTTTAAATATTCTTTCTGTATTTCTGATATTTTGTACTGTAGTTCTTTAATTGTTCTACTTATTTTTACTGGACCTTCTGTTTGTGTATATCTTTTGAGTTCTCCTAATATATATGGTACTGCATATGTTGAAAGCTTTACTTCAAAACTAGTATCAAATTTTTTTATTGACTTGATAAAACCTATTACTGCAATTTGATATAAATCTTCTATTTCATAGCCTCTATCTTTAAATCTCTTTACTATACTCCAAATTAGTCCATTGTTTACAGTTATTAGCTTTTCCATAGCAGATTTATCGCCATTTTGTGCTTCTACTATATCTGATACTTGATTTTCATATATACTTATTTCTAGCACCTAGCATACTCCTCCTAAACCTGCAAATTCTTCTTTTTCTATATCTACTAAATGCTTCTTTATCTTTTTCCTCATAGTAATTTTTGTTCCTAATCCAAGTACAGAATCTATTTCTACTTCATCCATAAAGCTTTCCATTATTGTAAAGCCCATGCCAGACCTTTCTAAATTAGCCTTTGTAGTGTATAGTGGCTTTCGTGCAAGATCTACATTTTCAATTCCTTTTCCTGTATCTGATATTTCTATTTCCACGGTGTTTTTTATTATTCTAGCTTTAATCTTCACAATTCCTTCTGCATCTTCATATCCGTGTATTATGCAATTTGTAACAGCCTCAGATACAGCTGTTTTTATATCTGCAAGTTCTTCAATTGTTGGATCTAGATTTGACACAAATGCAGCTACTGTAATTCTAGCAAATGCTTCATTACTAGATTTACTTAAAAATTCCAATTTCATTTCATTATCATACATTTTTTACTTACCCTCTCTTTTAATTATTTTAATTACAAAGCTTGTCCTATGATGCCTTTTTCTCTTTCATAGCAATAATCTTATTTATTCCACTCATTTCTAATATTCTCTTAACATTTGGACTTATATTTATTATCTCCATTTCTCCCCCTATAAGTTTCATCATTTTATACCTTCCAATAATCATCCCTATTCCTGCACTGTCCATAAAAGAAACCCTACTAAAATCAAATATAGTTTTTCTAGGCATATATCTTGTAATTTCATCGTCAACCTTCCTCCTTATTTTTTCTACTATATGGTGGTCTATTTCTTCTGTAATTTCCACCGTTAAAAGCTTGTCCTTTTTTGAATAATTTATATCCACCTCTATCCCTCCTTAGCTTTTTCATATTATATTATTTTTTACATTTTTTTCCAATAGCAAAATATGAGAAGTTTTGTTGAAATATAGGAAGTTTTCGACAAATTGTGGACAAAGGAATTGTGGACAAAAGGGACACTTTATTTTGTCCACAAAATTTTCAATGAATATAAAAGCTTTTTTTAGAGATAATAAATATTAGTTTAAAATGAAATTTATTTGGAGGTTTTATATTATGGGAAATGAACAATATATTTTAAATACTGTTAATAAAGGATTAAAAATGGGTATGGACTCTATCTCAACGATTTCCGAAAAAGTTGGCGATAATAATTTTAAAGATGATTTAATATATCAATATAACCAATATAACGATATTTTAAATAGAGTAAATACTGAACTTCAAACTTTTAATGATTTACCTTCTGAACTTCCTCCTATGCAAAAAGTTATGGGATATATGGATATTCAAATGAGTACCATCAACGATAAAAGCAATTCTCATATAGCTGAAATGTTAATTAAAGGTACTAACATGGGAATTATTGAAGGAGTTAAACTAAAAAATCAAAATCCTGATGCAAATGAGAGGGTTCAAAAAATCTTGAATGATTTTATACAATTTCAGGAAAATACTATTGAAAAATTAAAAAAATATTTATAATATTTTTTAAGCGTGGACAAAAGGGGACGGGCTTGTTTTGTAAATTGGCTGAATGTCAATAGTTGGGGCAGAAAACTTTTAAAGTTTTCCACCCCAACTATTGACATTCAGCCATCTTTTTTTGCTTGTGTTCCTTTTATTAAATCTTCTAAGTATTCCATTTCTTTTTCTACTTCTAATCTTGTAAACAACGGCTCTGCTTTTTTTGTGACTTTTACTATCCCTCTATTAATATTAAATTCATATGCAGAATTCCAATCCTTTTCATTGATATTCAATTGACTAAATATTTTATTAGCGGTTTCATTCATAAATGGTTGTAATAAAACTGCAACAATTCTTAAAGCTTCCACTAAATGAACCATTATTGATATCAATTTTTGCTTATCTTCTCTTTCGTCTGATTTAAACAAAAGCCATGGTCTAGTATCATCAATATATTTATTAGATCTAGATACAATTTCCCATATTTTTTCTAGTGCATCACTATAATGTAAGTTATCTAAATTTTCTTCTGTTTCTTTTACTTTTGCTAATATTAGTTCTTCTAAGGCTTTATCAAATTCAGTATTTTCAGTGTTAGTTGTGTTTAATTCTCCATTAAAATATTTATTAGTCATTCCTATTGTTCTGTTTAATAAATTTCCCAAATCATTTGCTAAATCACCATTATATCTATTTACAAAATTTTCTGGTGTAATTGTCATATCCTTGTCATAAGGAAATTCCCTTAGTAAATAATATTTAGTAGCATCTAATCCATATCTGTCAATCATTTGATCTGGATAAATAACATTTCCCTTAGATTTTGACATTTTTCCATTTTTTATAGATATAAATCCATGTGCATATATTTTTTTAGGGATTTGCAATCCTAAGGCCATTAGAAAGATTGGCCAATATATTCCATGAAATCTTATTATATCTTTACCAATAATTTGTAAATCTGCTGGCCAATACTTTTTGAATTTACTATCATCATCTGATAAATATCCTAACGCAGTAATATAGTTAGTTAAAGCATCCAACCATACATAAATTACATGTTTTGGATTTTCTTTTACTTTAATTCCCCAGTCAAAACTTGTACGACTTACACATAAATCTTCAATTCCAGGCTTTATAAAATTATTGAATAGTTCATTTTTTCTTGAAACCGGCTCAATAAAATTTGGATTTTGCTCATAAAATTCTTCTAATCGTTTTTGATATTTCTTCATATTAAAGAAATATGATTCTTCTTTCATTCTTTTAACTTCTCTACCACAATCTGGGCATTTTCCATCAACTAATTGAGTTTCTGTAAAATAAGTCTCACAAGGTAGGCAATACCATCCTTCATATTCTCCTAAGTATATATCTCCTTGTTTTAATAGTTTTTCAAATATTTCTTGTACAATTTTTTCATGTCTATGTTCTGTTGTTCTTATAAAGTCATCATATTGTATATCCATTTTTTCCCACAACTTTATTGTTTCATTTGCCATCTCATTAACATGTTCTTGAGGAGTTTTTCCTTTCTCCTTAGCTACTGTTTCTATTTTTTGCCCATGCTCATCTAACCCTGTTAGTAAATAAGTATCATAGCCACGTAATTTTTTATATCTTTTTGTTGTATCAGCTAATATTTCTGTATAAGCAGTTCCAATATGAAATTTTCCACTCGGATAATATATTGGTGTAGTTATATAGAATTTTTCACTCATTTTCCCTCTCCAATCTTTAATAAGAAATTTTTTGGTCTAAATATCTTATGTTAAGCATTTTAACATATAGATTATAATATGTCAATTTTTAACAATCGCATTATTAAACTTTTCTATTTATTTTCTTCTAAATCTAATTCTATATTATAAACTTCATAATCTTTGTCTATAATCTTAGTTTCCACATTTTCAATAAACAATGTAGCTTTAAAATCTTTACTAGCTTTATTTAAGGCTTCATTCAATTCTTCACTTACTCCTATAGATAACATTTTAATAGGTGTTTTTAAAGAAACATTATTATTTGTTTTAGTTCCTCTAGCTTGACTTATTATTTCTACCATTTGGTTTCCTAATTCTATCTCTTTGCTAAAGTCATAATTTAAAGGTTTTATTTCTGTAATATGAATTGATTTTTCTGTATGATATAGTTCTTGGAATATTTCTTCTGTTATAAACGGGAAGAAAATACTAAAATCTTGTAACAATTTGTATAAAATTGTATAAACAGTTTTTTGTCCACTATATCTTGGTATTTCTCCAAATTCTTCTGGTCTATATAATCTATGTTTTACTATTTCTATATAGTTATCACAAAATTCCCAGAAGAATTTTTCTAATATATTTAGTGCTAATCCTACTTCATAGTCATCTAAATAAATTAGGAATGATTTTTCCATTTCTTGAAAACGACCTAATATCCATTTGTCAATATATTCAAAATCATTAAATTCTTTATCTTCGTAATCTGTTAAGTGCATTTCTATAAATTTAGATACATTCCAAATTTTATTTATTAATTTTTTACCACGAAGTAATGTTTCTTCACTAAATACTATATCTGTACCTAATCTTCCAGTTCCAGCCCAATATCTCAATACATCTGCTGAATATTGATTTATTAGGTCCATTGGTTCGTGTTTGCTGTTGCCTTTACTCTTACTAATCTTCTCACCTTTACCTGCCATTACAAATCCAGAAATCATTACATTATTCCAAGGTCTTTGTCCGAAATGATAAAAGCTCTTAACTATTGTATAGAAATCCCAAGTTCTAATAATTTCACTTGCATTTGTTCTTAGACTCATAGGTTTTAAAATATCTTCGTAATTATCTTTTTCTCCATATCTCATATTGATTAGTGGAGTTACAGAAGATGTTGCCCAAGTATCCATTACATCAGTTTCTGGTACAAATTCTGTGCAACCACATTTTGGACATTTATCACATTTTGGAGAATCAACTAAAGGATTTACTGGTAAATCTTCTTTCTTTGCAAATACTGGTTCTCCACAATCTTTACAATACCATACAGGGAATGGAACTCCAAAATATCTTTGTCTTGAAATACACCAATCCCAAGCTATATTATT